>JASLXW010000209.1 GCA_030740135.1 Nitrospinota bacterium | reverse complement strand
GATCGCGTCGGCACGACAGAGCGCAACGTCGCACACCCACGAACCGGGAGCCGCCGCTCAATGTCGGCTCCAGAAACGAGCGGTCCACTCAAGATGCGCGGCGGTCCAAAACCCTCCGGGCCTTGAACTCGTGACGGGGGAGGCTCCCCGGCTCGGCGACCTCGATGTTGAACCGGAGCCCGCCGTGCAAGCGGCTCATCGTCTTACCGACCTCCCGGGAGAGATCCTCCCCTCCGACTCCGCCCTCGCTCGGCTCGAATCGGACGGTGATCTCATCCACGCCCGAAGAATTCTTCGTCAGAACAAGCTGCCACTCGTCCACGGCGACGCACTCCCGCAGGGCGCGCTCCACCGTCGTCGGGTAAACGTTGACGCCCCGGACGACGAGCATGTCGTCCACCCGGCCCAGAATGCCGCCGCCGAGCAACAAGAACTTCCGGCCGCAGGGGCAATCCCGCCCCGCGGACCGGACGAGGTCGCCCGTCCGGTACCGGACGGCCGGGTAGCCGTGCCGGCCGAAGTTCGTGACGACCAGCTCTCCGGACTCCCCTTCGCCGGCGGGCTCTCCGGTGGCCGGGTCCAGGATCTCGAGGAAGTTCTCCGACTCCAGGCAGTGAACGCCGCTCTGCTCGTCGCAGGAATACGCGAACAGCCCTACCTCGGTCATCCCGGCGAACTCGAAGCTCTTTGCCCCCCACGCCTCCTCGATCGTCCGGCGCGTCGCGGGGATCGACACCCCCGGCTCGCCCGCATGGATCGTCCGCCGGACCGCCGAGCCGGCAATGTCCATTCCCCCGGTTCGAGCCACCTCGGCCAGCCGAATGGCGTAAGAAGGGGTGCAGACCAGAGCCGTCGCCTCCAGGTCGAGGATCAGCCGAAGCCGCTCCTCGGAGGAGAAGCCGCCGCTGGGAATGACCGCCGCGCCGAGCCGCTCGGCGCCGCCGAACATCGTCCAGAAGGCCGCGAACGGACCGAACTGAAAGGCGAAGAAGACCCGGTCCTGTTCGGAAACCGCCGCCGAGCGGTACAGGTAGGCCGCCGTCTCGAGCCGCCAGTCCCAGCTTTGCCGGGTTTCCATTACCCGCAGATACCGGCCGCTGATCCCGGAGGTCTGGAAAATTCGGATGTAATCCCCGGCGGGCTCGGTGTGGTTCCGGCCGAAGGGCGGGCGGGCGGCCTGCTCCTCCATCCACTCTTCCTTGGTGGTCAGCGGGAGCTTTCGCAGGTCATCCATGGAGCGGACGTCCTCGAGGCGGACGCCGGCGCGCTCATACTTTTCCCGGTAGAAACCGGACTTTTCGAAGACGTACGCAAGCAGCGGCCGCAGCCTTTCCCATTGCAGACGCCGGACGGCCTCGGGCGAGGCGGTCTCGATCTCACGCTTCCAGTAGGGGGAGGGCCGTGTCATATGCCGGTCATGAGGGCGTGAAAAGGGGCCGAGACTCAAGGAAACGGAGCGCCGTCCTTAGCCGCCGGAACCGCCGAGAAAATCCTCCGGCCGGACGCGCTCCATGACCTCGGGGGGGATTTGATTCCGGATCGCGAACTCCGCCAGGGTCGGCTTGGCCGTGGCGTCCACGCCGACCTTCGACGTGAACCCGTCGGGCTCGGAGGAAGGATCCAGGTCCGACCCCCGGGCGTTGGGAATGATGAGCAGGTCCCGGTGCGGCTGGCAGCGGGTCCCGATGGCCCATTGGACGCGGAAATCGTTGAAGACGTCCACGTCGTGATCCACGACGACCACCCGCTTCAGGTAGAGTTCGGACCCGAAGGCGGCCAGGAGGGCGTTCATGGACTGGCCCTCGATCCGCTTCTCGATGGACAGATAGGCCGTGAAAGGGGCCGGAATGCGAACCGCCCGCGTGGAGGGAACCGCCGCCCGGACGGCCTTGAGGAGGTTGGCCTCCATGGGGATGGTGGAGAGCACCATGTGGTCCGCGTGGGCGACGTTGATGTCGTGAAAGAGGGCGTCTTTTCGCCGGGTGACGGCCTTGACCTCGACCACCTCCCGCATCCGCTCGCCCAGGGAGTAACCCGTGAACTCGCTGAACGGCCCCTCGGGCTCCCGCACGCCGGGCGGGATCTCCCCCTCGATCACGATCTCGGCCCGGGCCGGGACGGGGATGTCCACCGTCTCGCCGCGGACCACCTCCAGGGGCTCTTGCAGGAGTCCGCCGATCACCGAAAGCTCGTCCTCGTCGGCCGCGCCCACGTGCAGGGTCCCGAGCGCCCAAAGGGGGTGGAGGCCGAGGACAAGCGCGATGGGCAGGGCCTCGCCGCGCCGCTCGGCCTTCCGGTAGAACTCCCAGTGGTGCTTGGCGAGGGTCAGGTGGATGCCCGTCTTCCTCGGGCCTTTGATCATCAGGCGGTTGAAGCTGGCGTTCAGGTCGCCGGTCTCCGGGTCGCGGGTGACGGCCATGGCCCCGGTGATGTACGGCCCGGCGTCCGTGGCGTGGTGGTGGATCTGCGGCAGCCTGAGGAGGTCCACCGCGTCCCCCGTCTCGACCACCTCTTTGACCGGCCCGGCGCCCACCTCCTCGGGGGGGACGGGGTTCCGGCCCCGCCGGTCGAACTCGGCCGCGGCCCCTTTGACATCGGTCCCCAGGGCGAAGGCCAGGCGAGAGCGTTTGGCGAAGACGTTGGTGACGACGGTGAAATCCGTCCCCTTCACACCGCGCAGCTCAAGAACGGGCCGCCGCCGGGCCGCTTCGAGATTCTCGGTCAGGGCCGTGATCTCGAACTTCGGGTCGATCTCCCGATCCACCACCTCGTACTCTTCGGGGGCGCCGGATCGGATCTGTTCGAGAAAAGTGCGGAGGTCTTGCGCCACGGTGATTCATCTCTCCTGCGTTCGATGGAACCGGATACCGATATCACGGCTTCAAGGATGAGTCAAACAACGGCCGGCGGCATCCCGGAGCGTGCGAGGAAGTTCCTTTCAGAAGCACGGGAAGGCGCAACGGACCTGAAAAGGTTTGTCTTTTTGAAACGGATGGGTCGAAGACGGGTTTCAGACGGATCCAATGAACGAGAGGACGAGAACGGGTTGCACCCGCCGGACAGCCGAAACGGTTCCTCAATCGCTTTGGATCTCTTCCGCCGGCGCCCCTGGAATCCAGCCATGACCCGCTGTATAATTGCGGGGATCAAGCCGTAAATATCCCCAAACTTCCCCGGAAGGGGAGCGGTGGAGGAACGACCGATGGGCGATGTCCTCCCGAAATTCACGGCGGCGGCGGTTCAGGCCTCGCCGGTCTTCCTGGACCGGGAGGCCACGGTGGAGAAGGCATGTGACCTGATCCGGGAGGCGGGGCGGGCCGGGGCCCGGCTGGCGGTCTTTCCCGAGGCCTATATCCCCACCTTTCCCTACTGGCCCCGGGCGATGCCCCACCCCCACCGGCGCCTCAGCATCCGGGCCTACGTGGAGCTCTACAAGAACGCCGTCGAGATCCCCGGTCTGGCCACCGACGCGCTCTGCCGCGCGGCCCGGGAAGCGGATGCGGTCGTGGTCATGGGAATCAACGAGCGGGAGAAGAACCTGGGGGCCACGATGTTCAACACCCTGCTCTACATCGACCGGACGGGAGAGATCCTGGGCCGCCACCGCAAGCTGGTCCCCACCTACGAGGAGCGCTGCATCTGGGGCCAGGGGGACGCCAGCGACCTCCGGGTCTTTCACTCGGGCGCGGGCCGCATCGGCGGCCTGGTGTGCGGGAACAACAAGAACGCCCTGTGGCAGTACGCCCTCCTCGCCCAGGGGGAGGAGGTCCACGCCTCCGTGTGGCCGGCCCTGGACCAGATGCGCGGCTACATCGACAGCCTCAACCGGGGCTACGCCATCATGGGGCAGGTCTTCGTCATCGTGGCCTGCGGCGTCATCACCGAGGACCAGGTCCCCGACGCCTTCCCCCTCAAGGAGCACACGCGGTGGAACGCCACCGGGGGAAGCGCCATCATCGGACCCGGCGGGGACTACCTGGCCGGGCCGGTCTACGAGCGGGAGGAGATCGTCTACGCCGAGCTCGACTTCGAGAAGATCATCGAGGCCAAGGCCATGGGCGACAGTGTGGGTCATTACGCCCGGTGGGACGTGGCGCGCCTTCAGATCCTGGGAGGAGAGCGCTACCGGCCCGTCGAGTGGGTGGATGGACCCCTTGCGGACGACCCGTCCGGGGGGATGCCCGCGCCATGGGACGATGAGGAGCTGTCGGAGGCGGAATTCCGGGAGGCGACGCGGGAACTCAGGGAGTCGGAGTGAGGCGAGGGCGGGACGCGCCGCCGGCCCGGAAGATCACTTCGACAAATCGATAAGGAAGACCGATGGGTTACGCCGAGATCCCAGCGACCACCGGGCGCCCCACGCGGGGAACGCCCGGCGAGATCTTCATGAACATGCCCGGGTGGTATCAGACCCGCCACCCGGAGGTGATGCGCCACCGCTGGCTCCGGACGGACTTCGAGGACCGCGGCCTGTTCGACGGGCCGGTGAACCCCGTCCGGATGGAGGTGGACGACCCGGCGGGCCTGACCCGCCACCTCAAGAAGACCCTCCTGGAGTGGGGGGCCGACATCATGGGCGTGTGCGAATTCGTCCCTGATTTCTTCTTCGCCGACACCGAGCCGTGCCTGCCCTACTTCAAGAAGTGCGACGGGTGCAAGCTCTGCCTCATGGTGTGCCCGTACAACCTGCAGGGGGCGCAGAAGAAGGATTTTCACGAGTTGGCGAAGGAGCTGGGCCGGAAAAAAAGACGGCCGGGGAGTGGGTCGAGGAATGGGCCGCCGAAGCCCCGGACCCGGGCCCCCGGACAACGGGAGCCGCCGGATTACGAACAGCCCGAGAACCTGCCGGCCGACCTCAACCTGCTCCCCCGCGAGGCCAAGGCCCCCGCGGACTGAAGCGCGTCGGGCAAGGTTAAACGACGGGTTTCAGAACGCGGCAATCCCGTCCCTTTTCCAACAATCCCGAAATTTGATCCAGGAGAAACCATGGCCATCGCGTCCGACGTAGAAATCGCCCAAGCGGCCAAACTGAAACCCATCGCGGAAGTGGCCGGGGAGCTCGGCCTGGGGCCGGACGAGATCGAACCCTACGGCCGCTTCAAGGCCAAGGTCGGCCTGGAAGCGCTCCAGCGGCGGTCCGGCGTTGAGGACGGACGCCTGATCCTGGTCACGGCGATGACGCCCACGCCGCTCGGCGAGGGCAAGACCCTCACCACGGTCGGACTCGGCCAGGCGTTCGCCCGGATGGGAAAGCGAAGCGTCATCTGCCTGCGCGAGCCTTCCCTCGGCCCGGTCTTCGGCGTCAAGGGCGGGGCGGCGGGCGGCGGCAAGGCCCAGGTCCTGCCGATGGATGAGATCAACCTTCACTTCACCGGCGACATCCACGCCGTGACCTCCGCCCACAACCTGCTCTCCGCCATGCTCGACGCCCACATCTTCCATGGAAACGGGCTCGACCTGGACATCAACCAGATCACTTGGAAGCGCGTCATGGACATGAACGACCGGGCGCTTCGCAACACCGTCGTCGGCCTGGGCGGAAAGGCCCACGGGGTTCCCCGCCAGGACGGCTTCATGATCACCGCCGCGTCGGAGATCATGGCCTTGCTCTGCCTCGCCGGCGACCCGGTGGACCTGAAAGAGCGGATCAGCCGGAGCGTCGTCGGCTACACGCGCCGGGGCGCGCCGGTCACCGCCGGCGACCTCAAGGCCTCGGGGGCGATGGCGCTCCTGCTCAAGGACGCCCTCAAGCCCAACCTGGTCCAGACCCTCGAGGGCTCGCCGGCCTTCATCCACGGCGGGCCGTTCGGCAACATCGCCCACGGCACGAACTCGATCATCGCCGATCGCCTGGCCCTCAAGCTGGGGGACCTGGTCGTGACCGAAGCGGGCTTCGGCGCGGACCTGGGGGCGGAGAAGTTCTTCAACATCACCGCGCGCGCCGCGGGCTTCACCGTCCACGCGGTCGTCCTCGTGGCGACGGTTCGCGCCCTCAAGCTGCACGGCGGCGTCCCCTTCGACAAGAAAGTCCTGGCGAAGGAGGACGTCGGCGCCGTCGATGAAGGGTTCGCCAACCTGGAGGCCCACATCGAAAACCTCGGCCGGTTCGGCGTGCCGGTCATCGTCGCCGTCAACCGGTTCGCCTCGGACACCGACGCCGAGGTGGAGCGGGTGAAGGCGCGGGCCGCGGACATGGGCGCGCCCTGCGGCGTGCACGAGTTTCACGGGAAAGGGAGCGAGGGGAGCCTAGAGGTGGCCGAGATGGCCGACGACCTCGCCCGGTCGGCGGATAAACCCCAGACGCCCCTTTATCCGCTGGACATGCCGCTTCGGCAAAAGATCGAGATCCTCGCGACGAAGGTGTACGGCGCCGACGCGGCGGCCTTCGAGGCGGCCGCGACCCGGAGCCTCGAGCGGCTGGAGGCGCTCGGTCACGGCGCGCTGCCGGTGTGCGTCGCCAAGACCCAGGCCTCGCTGTCGGACAACCCCAAGCTCCTGGGTCGGCCCAGGGGGTTCACGATGAACATCCGGGACGCTTATGTCTCGGCCGGGGCGGGGTTCGTCGTGGCGATTTCGGGCAACATCATGCAGATGCCCGGCCTCGGGAAAATCCCCGCCGCCGCGGGGATGGACATCGACTCGGACGGGACGATCACGGGGCTGTTCTAACCTGATTTTTCAAATGAAAACCCAAACTGGACGCCCCGTGATTCTAGGGAATCACCGCTACCGCACTGGCGCGACCGGAATGGGACCGTTGAATCCCAGCCTGGAGCCGCCGACGGCGGCGATGTTGACGTCGATCTTCTCGCGGGCCGCGCCCGCCGGAGCCGGCACGATCAGGGGCCGAAGCAGGATTCCCCACAAAGCGAGGGCGATAAGCCAAAGGGCCGATTTCGTCCATCCGTCCATCGTTCGTCTCCCGGCTGAAAATGAAAAGGGGCCGGAGAAGATCCTCTTCTCCGGCCCCTTTCTTAACCCCGGCGGACGCGGGCGATCAGTTCGTCCGCTTCACGACGTACTGAAGACGCAGGGGCGCCTCTTCGAAGGAGTAGCGGCAGGGGATTTCCTTGACGTACTGGCTCGTCACCACCTGGACCTCGAAGCGGTTGCTGCCCTTTTGCATGTTCTGCTTGCGTCCCGCAGCGATGGAGAGCTCCCGCGAGCCCAGCTTGACCTTAACCGGGACGTTGTAGATCTCCATGCAGGCGTCCTTGAAGACGGCCTTGCCTTGCGCCC
>JASLXW010000208.1 GCA_030740135.1 Nitrospinota bacterium | reverse complement strand
GAACGGGTTTCACCGCCGTCCAGGATTTGGGTTTCCAGAATGGCCGCCGCGGCCGTCTGACGCATCCGGCAGTTCTCATCATCAAGGATTTTCGCGCATGACGAAGGTGATTCTCATCGGGCTCGATTGCGCCGAGCCGAGCCTGGTCTTCGACCAGTGGAGGCATGAGTTGCCCAACCTCAGGCGGCTGATGGCCTCGGGGGTTTACGGGCGGCTTCGGAGCTGCGACCCGCCCATCACCGTACCCGCCTGGACCTGCATGATGACGAGCCGGGACCCGGGCGAGCTGGGGATTTACGGGTTCCGGAACCGGAAATCCCATGAATACGGAGCGCTGGGCATCGCCTCGTCCCTGAGCGTTCGGGAAGACCGGGTTTGGGACATCCTGGGCCGGGACGGCCGGGACGTTGTGGTGGTCGGGGTTCCGCCCTCTTATCCGGTGCGTCCGGTCAACGGCAACCTGATCTCGTGCTTCCTGACCCCCGGCCTCGACAGCGCCCACACGCATCCGCCCGAGCTCCAGTCGGAAATCCGGGACCTTGTGGGGGATTACCTGTTCGACGTGGAAGGATTCCGCACAGACGACAAACCGGCGCTGTTGAACCGGATCTACGACATGACGCGGAAGCGGTTCCGGGTCCTCCGGCGCCTCATCCAAACCAAGCCCTGGAATTATTTCATGTTCGTGGAGATGGGGACGGATCGGATCCACCACGGGTTCTGGAAGCACCATGACCCGAACCACGTCAAGCATGAGCGCGGCAGCCCGTATGGAAACGTGATCCGGGATTACTATCGCTATCTGGACGGGGAGATCGGCGACCTTCTGGCGCTCGCCGGAGACGAGACGGTCATTCTGGTCGTGTCCGATCACGGCGTCAAAAAGATGGACGGCGGCGTTTGCGTGAACGAGTGGCTGATGAACGAGGGATTCCTAAAGGTGAAGAGCTACCCCAAGGAGCTAACCTCGCCCGCTCAGCTGGAATTCGACTGGGACAAGACGCTGGCCTGGGGAGAGGGGGGCTATTACGGGCGGATCTACCTGAACATCCGGGGACGGGAGCCGCGGGGAGTCATCGCCCCGTATGACGTCTCCCGGGTCCGCGCCGACCTGAAGGCGGGGCTGGAAGGGATGAAGGACGAGCACGGCCGTCCGCTGGGGACGCGGGTGCTCTTCCCCCGGGACATCTACCGGGAGGTCCGGGGCGTCGCGCCCGACCTCATCACGTATTTCGGGGACCTGGACTGGCGGTCTGTGGGCACGATGGGCCATAGAAAGGTCCTCACCCGGGAGAACGACACCGGACCCGACGACGCCAACCACGACACCCACGGGATCTTCATCATGTCCAGGAAATCGGATTGGGAGAAAACCGGCGAGGAAGCCGCGCCGGGCGCGCCGCTCTCCGGCCTCACCCTCTACGACGTGGCCCCGACGCTCCTGAGCCTGTACGGACTTCCCGTCCCGGCGGAGATGCAGGGACGGGTGATTGCGGGGACAGGCGACCCACCCTTTTTCGGGTGATCACCTGCGGGGGTGAAGGGATGAGGTGAGCTACTCGATATACCCCAGCTCGCTCAGCTTCGCCTTGATGTCCCGGGCCTCTTTCTCCGAGTACTCATAATCGGCTGGCTCAAGGTGACCAAGCTCTTCCAGTTTCCGGAGGATGTTCCCCGCGCTCTCCTCGGGGGTCTCTTTGTCCGTCTCGACGACCAGCTCGGGGCTCAGGGGTTCTTCATAGGGATCGGAAACGCCGGTGAAGTTCTGGATCTCGCCCTTGAAGGCCTTGGCGTACATACCCTTCACGTCCCGCTCGGCGCACGCCTCGACGGGGCACTTGACGTAGACCTCCACGAAATTGTCGATCCCCTCCCGGACCTGGTCGCGGATCTCCCGGTAGGGCGAAATGACCGCCGCAACCGTCGGGACGCCGTTCCGATTCAGGAGATGGTTCAGGAATCCGACCCGGAGGATGTGCGTATCGCGATCCTTCTTGGAAAAGCCCATGTCGGCGCTCAGGTTTTTCCGCACCTCGTCGCCGTCGAAGATCTCGACGTGGCGGTGATTCCGCGCGTGAAGCGCATTTTTCAGGATCAAGGATATCGTGCTCTTTCCCGAGCAGGGCAGACCCGTCATCCAGATGGTGAAGCTCGAAGAATCCATTCTCAACCTCTTGCGTTGTGACTTCTCTTTTTCCGCCCAGCGGACATTTTACTTGTCGCCGGCGTAGGCCTGAATCAGAATCCGGGCCACGTCGGCCCGCGTGAATTCCGGCGGCGGCGCCTCCCCCTTGCCCAGCATCTCCCGAACCTTGGTGCCGCTGAGGAACACGCGGTTTTCCGGGTCATGCGGACACGTCTTCGTCGTCGCCATCCCCTCGCACTTCCGGCAATAGAAGGAGTGGTCGAAAAAGAGCGGGGTGATCCCCAGGGCCGCCGGGTCGAACTCCCGGAAGATGTGGTGGGCGTCGTACGTGCCGTAATAGCTCCCCACACCGGCGTGGTCCCGCCCCACGATGAAATGGGTGCACCCGAAGTTCTTCCGGACGATGGCGTGGAAGATGGCCTCTTTCGGCCCCGCGTACCGCATGGCCGCGGGAAAGACGGAGAGAATCGCGCGCTCCTTCGGCAGGTACTGATCCAAGATGACTTCATAGCACGCCATCCGGACATCGGCGGGGATGTCGCCCTCCTTGGTCGCGCCGACCAATGGATGGATCATCAAACCGTCCACGCACTCCAGGGCGCATTTCATCAGGTACTCGTGCGCCCGGTGAATGGGGTTGCGGGTCTGGAAGGCGACGACCGTCTCCCATTCCCGCAACTGGAAGAGCAGGCGCGTCTCCTTGGGCTCCAGATATCTTCGGCTCCACTCCGGCGATTCGCTTCGGCGCAGCAATTTCACCGGACCGCCCAGGAGGACCTCCCCCCGGGCCCGAATGGCTTGAACCCCGGGGTGGCCGTCATCCGCCGTGCGGAAGACTTCTTTCGCTTCCTTCTCGATGTCCGCCCGGAACCGCTCCCGGACCGTCATCACGCCCGCGACGGCCCCCGCCGCCTCGTCGAAGAGGGCCACCTCATCGCCGTCCGAAACCCGGCCGGCCGCGGCGGCGTCCGCTCCCAGAACGACGGGCAGCGTCCAGGGGAGACCCGAGACCAGGTGTCCCGTCTCGACGACCGTCTCGTAATCGGCCTTCCCCATGAAACCCCGAAGGGGGCTGTAAGCGCCCGTGGCGAGGAGCTCCAAATCCGCGCGCTCCATCGGGGAGAGTAGGATTCGGGCGAGCCCATCGGCCCGCTTCTCCAGCTCCGGCGCTTCGGCCTCCGGCACGGTCAAATCGACCAGGATTCCGCCATGTGGTTTGATCGGCATGGTCAGTTCCTCAGGCTTCAAATGAACGGGCGGCCGTCAAGCCGCCCCGCAAGCTCGCTGTCCGCGGTTGATCCGCAACCCATTCTCGATCCCACACGGCGTCAGACCGCCGCGGGCGCGGGTTGCCGGTAGAACGATTCCCGGATGCTGAAACTCAAGGTCGCCGCGGTGTAGAGCAGGACGGCGGCAATCACAAACGCGGGCGTATACGACCCCGTCACGTCGAAGATGAAGCCGCCGACGAACACCCCCACCGCCGATCCCACCTGGTGAAGGCCCGTGATGGAGCCATAGAGGACACCGATGTTCTTGGGTCCGTATATCTCCCGGGTGAGGCTCGCCGTGGGCGGGACGGTCGCGAACCAGGAGAGTCCCGTCATGATGGCAAAGATGTAAAGCGTCAGATAATTCTGCCAGAGGGCGAAGAACAGGAACGACGTCCCCCGGATGAAGTACACAGCCGCCAGGGGATTCTTACTGCCGATCCGGTCCGAGATCCAGCCGGAGAAAAGGGTCCCGAAGATGTTGAAGAACCCCGCCGCCGCGACCGCCGCCGTGGCCGTGGTTACGTCGAACCCCTTGTCCGTCACATAGGAGGGAAAGTGGACCGCGAACAACATGACCGTGAACCCGCAGGTGAAGAACGAACAGGCCAGCATCCAGAACGGCCTCGTCCGCAGGGCCTCACGCCAGCTCAGGTGCTCGAAATTGTTGAGGCGGACCCGGACCTCCTCCTTCGGGGAATCGTCCGGCTCGTCCGACACCTCGCCGTCTGGCAGCAACCCCATCTCCTGCGGTCTGTTCCGGACAACGAAGAGCACGAGGGGCATGGCCGTCACCAGGGTCACCAACGCCATCGTAGGGAAAGCGGCCCGCCAACCCAACGTCAGGATAAAATAGCTGGCCAGGGGCACGACCAGGAGCTGTCCGAGCGGCGCTCCGGCGTTGCAGATTCCCAGCGCGGTCCCCCGAAGCTTATGAAACCACTGCATGACACACGTCGCGACGGGAACAAACGCCGTGCAACCAGATCCAATGCCCACGAGGATCCCGTAAAAGAGATAGACGTGCCAAAGCGTCCCCGTGAGACCCAGCAGCATGTATCCCCCGGCGATAAACAGGATGCCGATGAGGAGGATGGGGCGGGCGCCGAACCGGTCCAGGGATCGGCCGACCACCGGGCTCAAAATCGCGTACAGGAAATACGCCACCGAGATGGACCCCGAGAGCTCCGCCCGACTCCACCCGAACTCCCGCAACATCGGCTTGAAGAAAAAACCGATGGAGGCCGTTGTCCCAAAGTTCATGCAGACCGAAAACGTCAACGCCGCGACAACGAACCACCCGTAGAAGATCGGCTTCCTGTCCGGCGCAACCGGATTCCGCCCTGATGCCATGCCCTAACTCTCCGCTGGAACCGGTTCCCGGTACCTGGACTCCCGCACCAGGAAGCTGGCCAAAGACGCCCCCATCAACAGGGCCACCGCCATCAGATAGGCCCCTTGATAAGACCCCGTCCGGTCGAACACCAACCCGCCCAGATAAACCCCCACGGCCGAGCCGATCTGGTGGATACCCGTCATCGTGCCGTAGATGACCCCCATGTTCTTGGACCCATAGATGTCCCCCGCCAACCCCGCCGTGAGGGGGGCGGTGGCGAAGTAGGAGATCCCGATGACCGCGGCGAAAAGGTACAAGGAGAAAAGGTTCTGCCAGAGGAGGAAGATGACGAAGGACATGCCGCGGACGAAGTACGTGATGCCCAGGATGTTCTTCCGGCCCGTCCGGTCGGAGATCATCCCGGCCGTGAGGGTGCCGATGACGTTGAAGAATCCCGAGAAGGAAACGGCCCACGCGGCCGCCTGGAAGTCGAACCCCAGATCCGTGGCGTAGGGGATGGTGTGGATGGTGAACAGGGTGACGCTGAATCCGCACGTAAAGTATCCCGCGGAGATCAAGAAGAACGGCTGGGTCTTCATGGCTTGGCGCCAATCGAGGTGCGCGAGATTCCTGGAAGGAGCGCCCGGAGCGCCGGCGACCTGTTCATCCCCCGTCCTCCCATCCGGGACCAGTCCCATCTCTTTCGGGTCATGGCGGATAACGAAAAAGATCAACGGCAGGGTCGTCGCGGCCAGAATGAACGCGCTGTAGACAAAGGCCTGCCTCCAGCCGATACGCTCGATCAGAAACGCCGCCAGATACACCACGAGAAGCAGCCCCAGGGCGCCGCCCGAGTTCGCGATGCTCAGGGCCATGCCCCGCCGCTTCTGGAACCATCGGATCACGGTCGCCGAGACGCTCACGAAGGTCGTGGACGCCCCGCCCAACGCCACCAGAACACCGAAATACAGATATACGTGCCAGAGCCGGGAGACCATGGACATCAGGCCGAAACCCACCGCCATCATGACGATCCCCGCGATGAAAACCGGGCGCACGCCGATTCGATCGATGATAAGCCCGACGATGGGGGACGAAAGGGCGAAGAGGAAATACCCGATGGAGATCCCCAACGACAGGTCGCCCCGCAGCCAACCGAACTCTTCCACGATGGGCTTGAAATAAACGCCGATGGACGTGCTGGTCCCGAAGGACATGCAGAGCACGAACGTGGTCGCCGCAAGGACGTACCAGCCGTAGAAGACACGTTTTTTGGGCTCAGACGGGCTTTCCGCCATAACAACCTCTTTGTCCGGGGAAGCGCTTCAAGGTCCGCGTTCGATCCATCCTAACACGGATTTTCCCCGGCTCGCTCCAGCGGAAACCTTACGCAAAGGCTCCCCGCCGTTCCACCGGACGGGGAAAGGCGGGAAGTTTTTCGGCGCCTATCGGTGAAGGGTCAAGCGCTCGGAACGATCCCGTCAGCCCGCCAACTTGAAAAGCCGGACGGCGTTCCCGCCGAGGACCTTCTTTCTCTCGTCTTCCGGGCGATCCCAATCCCGGATGCTGGTGACCGCTCGGTTGAGGTCGCCGATGCGGAACGGGAAATCGCTTCCCATGAGCATGTTGTCCGCCCCCGCGAGGGTGTGCGTGCAATCCAGGGCGGGCGGATAGAAGCTCGTCGTGTCGAAATAAAGGAGCTTGTAATACTCGTGCGGATTCTTGGGGATGTTGTGCTCGGTGTCAAGGGTAGTTGTACCCCCAGCTGATCCGCTCGGCCAGAAACGGAAGCGCCCCCCCAAATGCGTGGCGATCATCTTCAGGTTCGGAAACTCCTCATAAATCCCCTGATAGATGAGATTGGCGTAATGGATGGTGATCTCAAACATGAATCCGATCAGCGCGCCGAAATGGTGATTCTTGAGGAGCTCATGCCTGGCGCCCACGACGAGGTGATAAATGATCGGCACGTCCAGCTCGGCGGCCTTGGCGATGACAGGCCGAAACCGCCTGTCGCTGGCCGGGGTCCCATCGATATTGGCGAACGTGAACAACCCCTTGAGTCCCAGCTCCCGGACGGCGCGCTCCAGCTCCCGGGCCGCCTCTTCCGGCTCTTTCATGTAGACCGACGCCATGCCCGCAAAACGGTCCGGATGCTTCGTGCAGACTTCCGCCATCTCATCATTCAAGTCCCAGACGAGGGCGATGCCGTCTTCCGGCCCCAGAAGCTCGCCGTTCGGAAAACCATTGGTCAAAAGCTGCATGTCGATCCCGGCCTTGTCCAACATGGCGATTCGCTCCGCCGGGTCGAAAGCGGGCTCCACGATCGGCCCGTAATCCACGCCATTCTAATAAATCGTGGGCAACTCGGTGTCGCCGTACTTCACCTCGAAATCGTATTGCGCGCTGAGCGCCTTCAGGCGGGGAATATATATCTTCGGATAGATGTGGGTGTGAACGTCAACGATCATTAGCAGGTTGCGGAAAA
>JASLXW010000207.1 GCA_030740135.1 Nitrospinota bacterium | reverse complement strand
GTCCAGGTCATCCACATCTTTAGAGGCAGGGAGTTGTCCCACAACGAATGGACATGATGAAAGAAGGTTTGTTTCTTCTCTTCGTGAGAAATTCAAATCAAGGGCCTTGCATCCCGGATGCGCACCGGGACTGAAACCGGAGCATCGCCAGGAATCCCGTCAAGGGGGCGGCGAGGACCACCAGAAAGCCCATCGTGAAGGAGCCGGTGAGTCCCACGACCCAGCCGAACAGCGTGGGCAAGACCGACCCGATGAGCATCCCCAGCGCCAGGACGAACCCCACCGCCGTGCCCTGAAGGCGGGGTCCGCCCACCTGGATGGCAAGACGCATCAATGGGGCGAAACCCATCGAAGAAACCATCGCCACGAGGGCCGCCAATGTGAGAATGACGACAACGGATGAGGAGAACAACAGCGCAGCGGCCGCCGCGATCACGAGGACGTAAAACCGGAGAACCGCCCGGGTCTCCCGTCCCGGACGGGCCGTCGCCCCTCCCAGGATTCTCCCGAGCCCGCTTCCGGCCACGTTGATCCCCGTCAGGACCGAGCTCAGCCAGAATGCGCTCCGCTGCGCGACCATCAGATACTCCGTCAGCCAGGCGCCCAGGACGATGAAGGTCGCCCACGCCGTGGTCATGCCCACCCCGAGCAAACACAGCGGCTGAATCGGCAGGCGCCGGAGATCGCGCGGCGAAAGGGTCTGCCCGGACGGCTTCTCCGCCGGCTCGCGGCCCGCCGCGCAGAGATAGAGGGTGGAGAGGAAGCAGGCGACGCCGGGTACGAGGTACACCCCGCGCCAGCCCAGCCAGCTCACCTGCGGGGCCGCCAGGAAGAAGGACAGGGCGATCCCGAAATTGAACCCGCCTCCATAGATCCCCTGGTAAAGCGCGGTCTTCTCCGGCGGGCTCCAGAAGGCGAGGTAACTGCTGCCGACGACAAACTGCGTCCCCATCGCGACCCCCAGAAAAAACCGCAGGAACAGGATTTGTTGAATCGTTTGCGCCGCGGCCAGGAGGACGGCCAGGAGGACGGTGCAGATGTTCGCGGCCGCGTAAATCCGCTTGACGCCGAATCGGTCGGATAAATATCCGGCGAGAAGGCTGGCCAGGACCTGGCCGAGGATGAACAGGGTGGTCACCATGCCCACATCGGCGTACGTGGCGCCCAGCTCGCGGACGAGATGCGGGGTCACGGGGGCCAGATTGATGAACAGGCCGCCCACGGCGGTCTGGGTGAGCACCGGGATGAGGAGATGGCGGTTCATGCGCCGGCGCTCACAGGGCAAAGACGATCAGGGCGGCAATCGCCAGCGTGAAACCCAGCGCTTTGCGGGCGTTCACCGGTTCCTTCAGGCTGATGACGGCCATAGCGGCGGTCAGAACAAAGCTGAGCTGAAGGATGGGCATGACCACGCTGGCCTCCGCGCCGAGGGCCATCGCCCAGACAATGCAATTGAACATCACCGCCATCAGAAACCCCGTCAACAGCCCGTACCGGAATGCCGCGGGCGAGGCCTGGAACCGGAAGCCTCCCCACGGCAGGAAGTGCAGGATGATTGAAGCCAGTCCGAAGGAGGACGAGGTCACCACCGAAAACGCGGGCGCCTGGACGCCGTTCAGCGCGGCGACCTTGAAACAGAACGCGTTGATCCCGTAACTCACGAGGGCGGCGACGGCGAGGATGATCCCCTTGTTGGAACCGAGTCTCAACGCGCCGCCCCCGAGGGCGACGGAACAAACCGCCCCCGTCGCCAGGGCGAGGCCCAGCCACTTGGACCACCCGGCGGATTCCCCCAGGAAGCCGATGGCGAGAAAAGAAGTGACAATGAAGCTCAGCCGGAACAGCATCGTGTTCACCGACGCCTCGCCGTGCTTCAGGCTGGTGACGAACAGGTTCATTGCGATAAAAGAAAAGACGGCGGTGATCGGCCCATAGAAAAAGGTCGCGCTGTTGAACTTGAGGGCGCCCAAGACCGAGCCGGAAATCGCCGATGTCAGGACGAACGACGGCACCGTCATCGCCATGATCGAAAAGGGGTCTCCTTTCCGGACGACGCCGCTTTTGAGGAAGAAATCGCTTGTGCCCTGGAAAGAGAATGCGAACAGGGCCAGGAAGAGCGGGAGGTCGAGGCCGAGCATCGTTGGAGGGTCTTTCCGGGTGAAAGGGGGCCGGGCGGCCGCGAACCCCCGAATGACAAAAAATCCGAATCGGCCTGTCGGGTGCGCGCCTGACATTTGAGTCCGGCCAAGGTCGCCTGTATCCTGGGGAGGTGGATAGCCGATGTCAGCGGATTCAGGCGCAACTAACTACGGTAAACGGGAGAAGGGTCACCCGTCAATATACGGTTGAGGGGCGCTCGGGTTTGCTTGCCGTTGAACACCCGCCGAACAGGGGGTGAGGAGGTGAGGATGGCCGATAGAGTGGAAAAGGGGTTCGGCGACCAGAAGGACCGCCGTCGCGTGCTCCTGGAGCGGGGATACGACGTGGACGCGATGCGGTCCCGCGTGGTCGAATGCGGCCGGCCGGTGGCGGGCGAGGTTCTGGACGTGGGAACCGGACCGGGGCGTCTGGCCATTCTTCTCGCGAAAGAGGGAGGGGCGGAGGTCGCCACCATCGAGTTCGAGGGGGAGGGGATCGAGGTCGCCCGGCGCAACGCGCGGGCGGCCGGGGTGGAGGACCGGATTCGCTTTCTCCAGGGGGACGCCGCGCGGCTGCCTTTCCCGGAAGAAGGCTTCGACCTGGTGGCGTCGGCGAACCTGATTCACCACATGGCCGAACCCGCCCGGGCCGTCGGGGAGATGGTCCGCGTCTGCCGCCCGGGGGGGCGGGTCGTCGTGGCGGACATGAACCCCGCCGGTCTCGACCTGTTGGCCGAGGTCCACGCCCAGTTCGGTGGCCTCCACGAGACGGGTCCGTTGACGGTCGCCGAAGCCGTCGATACGCTGCCCGCGCAGGGGCTGGCCATCGAGCGCTGGGAAGAGGGATTGTTGGTTCTTTTTAGGCTGGCGCGCATGCCCCCGTCGGGCCGCCCCGGGGCGTGACATTCGGCGCGGGTCGGACGCCTTCCCGGCGAGCCCGGGAATCGGGATGGCCGCGGAGAGACTCCGGAAGTCATGGTAGAATAATTGTGGATTCGATGAAGACGGTGCGCCTGCCCGGTGCGGGTCGCGAAAGGGTTTTCGATGGCGTTTCATGAGCTGGTTTTGTCGAAACCGAGGGGATTCTGCGCCGGGGTGGACCGCGCCATCGAGGTGGTGGAGCGGGCCCTGGATATCTACGAGACGCCCATTTACGTCCGGAAGGAAATCGTCCACAACAAACACGTTGTGGAAGACCTGAAAAAGAAGGGGGCCGTCTTCGTCGAAGAGTTGGACGAAGTGCCGGAAGGGGCCATCGCCATCTTCAGCGCCCACGGCATCGCGCCATCGGTGGTGGAAGAGGCCGGGCGGCGAAACCTCAAGGCCCTGGACGCCACCTGCCCGCTGGTCACGAAGGTCCACAGCGAAGTCCGGCGCTACGTCCGCGACGGGTTTTCCATCATCCTGGTCGGGCACATGGATCACGATGAAGTGATCGGGACGTACGGGGAGGCCCCGGAGCACATCACCGTGATCCACCAGGCCGAGGAGGTGGATGGGCTGACCGTCCCCGATCCCCAGAAGGTGGTCTGCCTGACGCAGACGACGCTCAGCGTGGACGACACCGCCGAAGTCGTCTCGGCCCTCAAAAAGAAATTTCCGGACCTCACGCTCCCGGCCAAGGAGGACATCTGCTATGCGACCACGAACCGCCAGAAGGCGGTCAGGAAGATGGCCGGACAGGTGGACCTGTTCCTGGTGTTGGGGTCGCAAAACAGCTCGAACTCCATGCGCCTCAAAGAGGTGGCCGAGTCCGTCGGCGTCCGGGCCTACCTGATCGACGGGGTGGCGGACCTCGACCCGGCTTGGTTCGACGGGGCCGAGCGCGTCGGGATCACGGCGGGCGCCTCGACGCCGGAGTTCCTGGTCAAGGAGCTGGTCGGCACCCTCAGGAAAAGAGGCATCCGGGAGGTCCGGGAGTCTGAAGGCCCGGATGAAAATGTGGTCTTCCAACTCCCGGGAGAGCTTGTGGCGGGCGAGATCGGTTGGGTTTCGCAACAGGATTGATCATCCGGATCCGAACCATGGTTGTCGTGGGCCACACAGGGTTTTCTCATCGTACGGTTTTTGCGGTGGGTCTGTCGGCCTTGATCTGGCTGGCCCCGGCGCATGCGCAATCCCCCTCCAAAAGTGGCCCGAAGCCGGGTTTTTCCGCCCGGACCCTTCGAATCTGGAGTTTCATCGACGGCCGGAGCTGGTTCGCGCTTCGGGGGGAGATTCTGTGGATCCGCCATCTCGAGTGGGTTGCGCCGGGGAGGTGGGAGAGCCGGAATTTGCCCACGTTCGTAAACGGCAAAGCCTGGTATCCCGAGTGGCCTTTCGGCGAGGGAGAGGGCCTCCACTGCCGGTGCGACTCCTCCCTTCTGAATCTCGAAGGGTTCAGTGTGCCGCAACGGCCGATGGGCGTTCGCCTCCGGAAGCTGGAGGGCCGCGGGGAGGTCACCGTTGTCGAGGAGCCCAGGATCGGAAACGGTTTTCGAGTTGTGATCGAGACGAACGATATCCCGCCGAGTCCGGCTTGGTATGATTTCGAGCTGTCGCTGATTCCCCGATGAGCCGCCTTCTCGGGGGCCCGGATCGCCCCTCACGGGGCGCCGGGTGACAGGGCCGAGGCCGCTTGGGTACAGTTGGCATACAATTTCCGACATTGGTGAGTCAGGCGGTTTCGGTTCGCAGGCGAGAGAGCCGAGCACGCAGGGAAGTGGAAAGGTCCTGATGCGGCCCCCTCAGTTCGGAAAAGGCCGGCCAGGGGGGATGTCGGACCGTTCGGAAAGGGGAGGGAGAGAAGATGTCGAAAGAGAACGAGCGGAAGCGGATCCCGCGTCGGACGTTCATCAAGGCGGCGGGAGCGGGCGCCCTCGCGGCGGGTGTCGGGCCGGGACCGCCGCCCACTACGGCCTGGTGGCGCTGTTCGCCCTGTTCGCCGCCTTTCCCTTCCTGTGGATGCTGACCACGTCTTTCAAGGAGACGCGGGATTTACTCAATCCCGGGAACAACCCGTTTCTGTACAATGAGCCGCCCACGCTGGAGCACGTGAAGTTCCTGTTCTATGAAACCCTGTACGGACAATAGCTCTTGAACACGGCCCTTGTGGGCGGCGCGGTGGTCGCGATCACGCTGGTCCTGGCCATCCTGGCGGGGTACAGCCTCGCCCGGCTTTCGGGGAGATGGGGGGAGCGGATGGGCATCGGGATCTTTTTGACCTATCTCGTCCCGCCGACCCTTTTGTTCATCCCCCTCTCGCGGGTGATCGCCACCCTCGGGTTGCAGGACTCCCTGTGGTCGCTGGTGCTCGTCTATCCCAGCTTCACCGTCCCCTTTTTCACCTGGCTGTTGATGGGGTTTTTCAAGGCCATCCCCAAGGACCTGGAGGAAGCGGCCATGATCGACGGCCACAGCCGGTTCGGGGCGTTCGTGAAAATCGTGATCCCGATTTCGTTCGCCGGCATCCTGACCGTGGTCATCTTCTCGCTCACGCTGGTGATGCAGGAGTTCGTGTATGCCCTGACCTTTATCACCTCATCCTCCTCGTTCACGGTGAGCGTCGGCGTGCCGACCTTCCTCGTCCGGGGTGATGTCTACTTCTGGGGCTCCCTGATGGCCGCGTGCTTCATCGCCAGCGTTCCAATCTCCATCCTCTATAACCTGTTTGTGGATCGCTTCATCGCCGGATTCACCGTCGGGGCGATCAAATGGACCGCTGACCCTTTCTGAAAACGAAAAAGGAAACTGTCCGTGAATATCGACTTCCACGCCCACGTCTACCCGCAGGTCTATCTGGAAACCCTCAAGGATGTTCAAGGGCGCTACGGCCTCCGTCTGGAGGAGGATGAGCAGGGCCGCATCCGCTTTTACCACCGGGGCTTCGACTTCGGCCCCATCTCCGCCACCGGCGTCGACCCCGCCCCGCGTCTGGCCGACCTGGACGCCGCCAACATCGATTTCCAGGTCTTGACCATGGGAAACCCCAGCATCGACCTGTTCGAGTCCGAAGACGGCGTCCCCCTCATGCGGGCCATCAACGACGCCATCGCCGAAATGGTCCGGATGCGTCCCGACCGGCTGGCCGGATTCGCCTGCATCGGCTTGAAAGACCTGGACGCGGCCGTGGAAGAGATGCGGCGCGGCGCCCGGGAGCTGGGGCTGAAGGGGTTCTCGACCTTCACCAACGTGGACGGCGTCAACCTGAGCGACCGGCGGTTCCGGCCGTTCTTCGCCGAGGCCGAGGCCCTGGACCTGCCCGTCTTCATTCACCCGCTGAATTCCGCGGCGAATCCCGCCCTGGAGAGGTTCCACCTGGCGGCGCTGGTTGGGTTTATGTTCGAGACGACGCTTGTGGCGACGACGCTCGTCTTCGACGGCCTGCTGGAGGAGCATCCCCGGTTGAAGCTGATCTTCAACCACCTGGGCGGGTCGATCCCCTTCCTGGCGGATCGGCTGGAGCGGGGTTATCGGTTCCCGGAGGTCCGGAAGACGATCCCGAAACCGCCGATGGAATACTTCAAGCGCTTGTACTGGGATACGGTCTCCTTTTACCCCCCGGCCGTGGAGTGCGCCCACGCCTTCGCCGGGGCGGACCACCTGGTGCTGGGCAGCGATTATCCCTTCCTGAGCGGAGACCTGGGCCGGGCGGTGTCGAGCATCGAGGAGACGGCGCTCTCGCCGGAAGACAAGGACAAGATCCTGGGCGGGACGGCCCGCGGGCTGCTGGGGTTATAGGGGGACGCGCCCGGTCAGGGCGGAGAGGCCCTCTTGGAGGGGCCTTTCAAATCGACGGTGATCGTGTTGGATGTGTTCCAAGGACTGGTGATCAGGATGGTGGCGCGGTGGACGTGCTCCCCTGAAAACGGGTTCATCGATAAGGAGGGTCCTCTGGGGGTTTGGCAAGCAAGAATACGGGTTGGATTATCCGGCTAACAGAAGCTTTATGAGCCCGAAACCGTTGTCTGCCGTGCGGATTGTCTGTTCCCTTTCAGGAACTCCAGGATAGCCGAAGCGATTCCGTTCAGGGGCAAGACGCGATCCACCGCCCCCTAAAGTTGTACCACTTTTTGAGTTAGTCTCTTCTCCTCGATGTCCGAAATTTCAGGGTTGCCCAGAGGCAG
>JASLXW010000206.1 GCA_030740135.1 Nitrospinota bacterium | reverse complement strand
GCGGGGGAATGCTTTGGATGGGGTGCGTCAGGAGGCGCCATGAGCCCGACAAGGCGGACGGTTCGATCCCGCCCACCACCAGGGTGAGGGCGGCCAAGACGCCGGCCGCCCGGAGCGGTCCGCGCAGACGGGACCAATCGACGGCGTCGCCGGGCGCGATGGGCCCGATGGCGGCGGCCGTCCGCGCAAGCAGGGCGCCAATCAGCGAAGCGGAGCCGCCCGCGGCGGCGGCCCCTCCCTTCGGGTCCTCCCCCGCGCCCGCCGGCCGGCCGGCGGCCGTCAGCTGGACCGAGCTGATCAGCGAATTGTTGAGCCCGGGGTGGCGCTGCTCGATGAGGAAGGCCACCTCGTCCGAGGGGATTTTCCGCAATCCCCGGGACGCCAGCAGGACCAGCGCCCAAACGGCCAGGGCGGCGGCGAGGCCGGCATAGACCGGCGGCGTGAACGCCCAGAACTCCCGAAGCGCCCGGGCGCCGATTCCCAAGAGCAGGACCACGCAACCCAGGGACGTAATCCACAGGCCGGCCTCGAGGAGGGTCCAGAGACGCAGGCGAACCTCGGCCGATCGCAGGAATCGTCGGATCTCATCCGGCGGAGAAGCCTTGCGCTCATCCGTCATTCGGATTCCCCCGATTCAGCGCGCCCCGCCACCCCGCGACGCGGGGGAGACAAACAGGGCGGATTTTGGATATGACCTCGACTCCGGATTCGACAAACCGCAATCGCACGCCCGTCCTCATCATCGGTAGAACATCTCCGGCGCTGAATTCTTCCCGCCCCCCCCCGCCCCGGACCCCGCCGGGTCAATGAACGAGCAGGCTCGCAAAGGTCACCGTCCCCTGGGGGTCCGGCGCCACGCCGTACTTGATCATCTCCACTTCGCGACTTTCCAGGGCGTGAAGCATCGTGTAGATCGGCGTCAGCCCGCAGACGTTCCGCTCGTCCCCCTCCTCCTGGACGTATTGAAAGAAGCCCTCCGGGTCCCGGTCCAGAACCCGCTTCAGCATTTCGTGATCCTTCCGGCGGGTGTCGGCGATCCGGGCCTCATCCACGGGCTTCGGGGCGCCGAATTGCGGCCCGACGTGGGCCAGGTCCACGCTGGCGATCACGCAGACCTTTTCTTTCCGCCCCGCCAGGGTCCTTTTCAACCCCTTCACGAATCCGGCAATCTCCGGGTCATCCATGGGGGAGCGCCCCATCCGGACATACGCGTGCAGCGACCCGCAGAGGATGGGAACAATCGAGACGGCATGATCCCGCCCGATGAGGCGCCGGAGCAGGATGGCCTGAAGCTCGATGGAGTGCTCCGCCCGGTGGCTCAGCTCATCCACGAAATAATCCCCCGGGACTTCCTCGACGAGCCGGTCGATGAACCCCTGGTCGGCCGGAACGGCCCCCAAGGGGGTGGCGAAGTCCTTCCGCGTCAAAGCGAACACCCGGCGGGCGCCCATGTGGGCGGTGCCCAGCACCACGTAAGTGTCGGCCGGTTCGGCCTCGACCAGGGGGCGGTATCCGTGGGCGTAAACCGCCCCCCCCCGCGCAAAATCGATATGAGGGAGGATCGCCCCCCTGGGCGTCCCGTTTCTCCGGGACCCGGGGGCGCCCTTCTCCGGCCGCGCGGCGGGTCCGCCGGGCCCGTCCGGATGGAGAAACAACTCGTCGATATACCGGGCCAGATCATCCGGGGAGTCCGGATAGGCCTGTCCGGCCAGGAAGGCGTCGCGAACCGGGGACTCCAGAAACCGACGCTCGACTTCCGCCCTGTGGGAGGCAAAGTGTTTGGAATCCAGAAAATGGGCGCGGTCGAGCGTGTCCACCAGGGCCTGAAGCTCTTCAATGGGGACGTTGCTTCCGAACCGCCCCCTCAACTCGGCCTTCATGTCCCCCAGGCTCCGGGAGCCATCCATCAACTGGAGCAGCGGGATCAGTCCCTCGGGGACAAAGAGCATGCTCTCCGAATAGCGGTGGGGATCCCGCAGGCAGATCCCCCGTGTTCCGTTCTGTTCGAGGGGATGCGCTTCGACCGGCCGGAGACGAGGGTGCGTCGAAATCAATTCAGTCCGTTCCTCCTCGGTAACCCTTCCGCATACCGGCAGAAGACCCTCCCCCGGGGACCCCCTTCATTTTATCGCATTCCGCCGCTTTCACCAGACGCCTCAACCGAAAGAAGCAAATTGACGGATTCGATGTGATACGTCTGGGGAAAGAAGTCCACCAGGCGGGACTCGGCCAACCGGTATCCCCGCTGGGCCAGGGACTTCAAATCCCGGGCCAGGGTGGCGGGGTTGCAGGACACGTAGAGGATGCGGCCCGGCCGGATGTCGGCCACGGAATTCACGATCTTCTTGCATCCCGCCCGCGGGGGATCGAGCACGACCAGATCGAACGCGCCTCCTCCCCGGCGAATCCCGCCGAGGGCGCGCTCGGCGCTCAATGTCTTGAACTCACAGCCGTCCACGCCGTTCCGCTTCGCGTTGTCACGGGCCCGCCGGATCCCCCCCGGAGAGGAATCCACCCCCAACACGCCATACCCCGCCAGCGCCAGGGGAAGGGACAGATTCCCCACGCCGCAATAGAGGTCCAGGGCGCGTCCGCCGGCCGCTCCCGGACCCGCCGCGGGCCGGCTGAAATCCAGAGCCGTCTCGATCAGCGCGGCGTTCTCGGCCGGGTTGGGCTGAAGAAACTCCCCGGGTCCCGCCGTCATGTAGAGTCCCTCCGCCCGGCCCAAGGCCTCCGCGGGAATGAGATAGGTCCAACCGGCCGGCGGATTCAAATCCCGCGGCGGTTCGCCCCCCGGCCAACGGCCGTCCACCGCATAGAAAAGCCCGCGCCCTTCGCGATCCGTCTCGTTCTTCGGCTGGCGGGATCTGCGTCCCGGACGGGTGATCAAGTTCACCTGAAACACCCCGGGCGACGCGCACCAAGTCACCTCCGCCTCGCGGAAATCACCGGAAGCGAACCACGCCGGCGGCTTCTCGCCCCACGCGGCCAGCAGCCGGTGCAAAGGCTCAACCGCGACCGGGCATCCGGAAACCGGGACTTCCTCCCGGCTTCCGCCCCGCCGGAACGCGGGACCCCGGGGGTGGACGACGATTCGCACCCGCGTCCGGTAGCCGAGGGCCGGCCCCCTCGGAGTGAGAATGCCGAGGGCGGGCGCTCCGTCCGCGTCGGACGGCGCGATCCCGCCGATCCTTCGGAGGAGATCCCGAAATACGGCAAGCTTCTGCTCCCGCTGGACCCGCTCGTCGATTTGCTGCCATTGACAGCCGCCGCACTCCCCGGCGACCGGACAAGCCGCGGACCGCCGCCCCGGGCCGTTCCGGCGAATTCGGACAACGCGGGCGAACCCGTGCGACCCAAGGTCTTTTACCAGGCGCACATCGACCCGGTCCCCAGGACAGGTGTCTTGCACAAAGACCACGCGTCCGTCGGATCGCCCGACTCCCCAGCCCTCGTAGGCGAGGGATTCGATTTCCACCGCGATCGTTCGGGGGGCGTCCGATTCCACCCTTTGTTGACGATTCATCCGGCTCATCCCGCGATTTCAAGGCTCAAGCCTCGATCTATTTAAAGCCCCACCCGTCCGATGGCACACTCCATTAAAACGCAATCGTCGATCCAATTCGCGCCGAGGCAATCCGATTGCGAATCATGTAAAATGCGAGGGATGCCTACGTCGGCGGCGATTGGGGGTTGGGTTTGTCCAAAGAAGGCCATCGAGGAAGAAAACCCGGATCCAAGGGACCCGCCCGCCCGGAGCGTCCGCTGAAGGGTCCCCGGGCCGCGCCCAAAAGACCGGGCGCCCCTACGCCCCGGGGGTCTTCTTCCAATCGTCCGAATCCAGCGAATTCCACACCCAGGAGAAAGTCCTCTCCTCAGTTACGGAAATTCCGGTGGTTCGTCATTGTCGTGTTTCTTGCCACGGGGGGGCTCACGGCGAAGAGGGTGTTCTGGCCCGCCACGACAAAAGATCCCCCCCGGCCCTTCCAAAGCCGGACGATCAAAGGGAAAAGGATTTCGCTCGCGCAGTTCAGGGGGAAGCGGAATGTCGTCCTGATCTTCTATCGGGGATCGTTTTCCTCGACCTCCACCAATCGGCTGCGCGCGCTGCAGGCGAACCATCAGAATTTCCGGTCGCTCGGCGCGGAAGTGATCGCCGTCACAACAGAAAGCCGGAGCCTCGCCCTTCAGACCGCGATTGATTTGCGGTTGTCGTTTCCCGTGATCTCCAGCCTTCAACTGACGGACCTTTACGGGACGTATGACGCCGGGACCCTCATGACGTCCCCGGCCGCCTTCCTTCTGGACAAAGGAGGAAACATCCGCTGGAAGCACATCGGCCGCGGGCCGCAGGACTGGCCCCGCGTCCCCCGGATCCTCAAAGAATTGAGAAAGCTCTGAGACCCCTCCCGGCCGACGGCCGGACCCTCCGCGGCCCATGTCCGGGGAGCCCGAGGCCGGGTCTTCGTTCTTTCATCGGGCCGTCTCTGGTACAACCAGGACGCCTCGCGGATCCCGGCGATTTGTCCGCCCGGCCGCCCCGCATTGGGCCGCGGCCCGAAGGGAGAATGCTCATGCCGAAGCGGAGGGGGCCGCCGCGTTGATACTTGAATGTCTGACGGTCGGAGCGTTTGAGGAAAATTGCTATCTGCTGGGCGATGAGGAATCCGGCGAGGCCATTCTGTTCGATCCCGAGCGCATCCTCACGTCGATCTCGCAAAAGGGCCTCCGCCTCACCCGGATCATCAACACCCACGGCCACATGGACCACGTAGGGGCGGTGGGCCGCATCCAGAGAGAGACGGGCGTGGACTTCTATCTCCACCCGGACGACGGGTTTCTGCTCGACCACCTTCAGGAGTCCGCCGCGGCGTACGGCCTCGGTCCGTTTGAAACACCCCGGGTCACCCACCACCCCCAGCCGGGCGACCGTTTCACGCTGGGGGGCGTCGCCTTCACCGCCGTCCACATGCCCGGCCACAGTCCCGGCAGCCTGGGCTACCTCTTCCCCGACCGGCTGATCGGCGGAGACGTCCTGTTCGCGGGCTCCATCGGGCGGACGGACCTTCCCGGCGCGAACCACGAGACGCTGATGGAGACCCTCAAAACGAAGATCCTCACGCTGGACGACGCCCTCGTGGTTCACCCGGGACACGGACCCTTGACGATCATCCGGCAGGAACGCGCCGCCAACCCCTTCTTGTTGGCCCTAGAACGGCGGGGCGAATAGGGCCGCTCCCGGAGTCTATTTTTGTCTTATCAAAGCGGGAATCGCCCGGATCACGGAAGCGTCCTCCGGCCATGGGCGGTGGTGGCCGGCGGTTTCCTCACGCTTTTCTTCTCGACGGGGATCTGGCACAGCTTCGGCGTCTTCTTCAAACCCCTTCTGGCGGAGTTCGGCCTGAGCCGGACGGCGGTCTCCCTGGTGTCCTCCGCCGCCATCGTTGTCATCGCGCTGACGCAGCTTGCCATCGGATGGGCGATGGGGAAATTCGGCGCGTCCCGCGTCATCCGATTCGGAATCGCGCTGATGGGACTCGGCCTTTTCCTGAGCGGCTTCGCGCCCGGTGTGGCCTTCATTTATCTCACGTTCAGCCTGGTGATGGCGGCGGGATACGGGTTCTCATCCCTGGTCGCGGTGAGCAACGTGATCGCCCCGTGGTTCGACCGACGCCGGGGATCGGCCATCGGGATCGCCTTCGCCGGCCTCAGCGCCGGCGGACTGATCCTGACCCCCTTCATCCAGTTCCTGATCCTGGAATGGTCCTGGCGCGCGGCGTCCCGGATTCTCGGCGCGGGGATGTTCGTGGCGGTGGTCCCCCTCCTGTGGGCGCTCTTGCGGGACCGGACCCGGCGGGGAGATTCCGGCGGCGGCGGGGAGGCCCCGGAAACGGACCCTCCGGGCGCCTCAATCCACGTTCCCGTGCGGCAGGCCCTTCGGACGGCGCCCTTCTGGCTGCTTTCGGGAACCTACTTCGCCTGCGGGTTCACGGACTTCCTCCTGCTCTTCCACTTCCCGCTCTTCGCCATCGGCCTCGGCGTTGCCGATCAGACGGCGGCCAACATCCTGGGGACGGCGGGCGGGATCAGCCTGGCGGGGACGGTGTCGCTGGCATGGTTGTCGGACCGGGCGGGCCGGCCGATCCCGCTGGCGGCGATTTACGCCGTCCGCGCGGCGGGGTTCGTGCTCCTGATGACGAGCCGGAGCGCCGCGCCCCTTTACGTCTTCATGGTGTTTTACGGGTTCGTCCTGTTCGCCTCGAACCCCATCACCTCCGCCGCCACGCGCGAGCTGTACGGCCCGAAGTCCTTCGGGACGCTGTACGGCGATCTGATTTTCGTGCATTACCTGGGCGCGTTCTCGGGACCCTTGACCGGAGGGTTGGTCTACGAGGCCCTGGGAAGGTACGACGAGGCGTTCCTGATCGGCGCGGTCCTGCTGGCGGGGGCGGCGGCCTGCGCTTTGGGGCTTCGGGGGCGGATGGCCGTCGGGTGAAAGGAAATGAAAACGCAGGTCGAAGCTAAACCAGAGGCGATTATCCCCTTAACAAACATAGCTCCAGGGTGTATATTTGGCGGTAGATAGGATATGGCTTGAAAACAGAGGAGGATTCGGCCGTCGCAAAGTCCCAACCCTCCATAATCGAAATCTTCCAGCGGTTCAACACTGAGGAGAAGTGACTCGCCCACTTTGAGCGCATCCGCTGGCCGAACGGCATTGCGTGCCCCAAGTGCGGGAACAAGCACATCTCCAAGTTCCAGGCTAAGGGAAAGACCGGGAAGGTGTGAAAGAAGGACGTCAAGAATGTGTCATCGAATACCCTCAAGGCGTTCATCAAGAGCGGCGTTGAAATCGGGGCTGACATTCATACCGATGGGTTCCCTTCCTATCTGTGGATTGACTCGTCCGACTTCACCCACAAGGCCGTGAACCATCAGAAAACCTACGTTGACAGCGAGGTCCACACCAATGGCGTCGAGAACCTATGGAGCCTGTTCTAGCGCGGCATCGTGGGCATGTACCACAAGGCGTCGGCCAAGTATCTGCCCCTCTACCTTAACGAGTTCTCCTACCGCTTTTAACAACCGCGCCGAGTTCGACATCATGGACCAGGTCCTGAAAACAAGTTTCTAAAACTGCACGAGCAAAAATCTAATTCATCCAAGGGCTGTAGTGGACCCCCTTTATCAAGCGGCATCTAAGAGATTACCGGGGCCGGTTTGAAGTTGGTGTTCCACCTGG
>JASLXW010000205.1 GCA_030740135.1 Nitrospinota bacterium | reverse complement strand
GCCTCGAAGCGCGTGGAGAACTCGTCCATGGCCCCGTAGTAGTGCGGGTGCGAGAGGATGATGGTTTTCAGCCCGCCCCGCGAGGCGATCCACGCTTCCAGGTCATGGGTCAGGAGCGGCTGCATGTCCATGAGAACGTTTCCGCCGGGCCGTTCGATGAACCATGCGTAGTGGCGGATCCCCAGGACCGGACGGACGTGGAGCCGCCAGACGTCCTCTTCCAGTTGAACGATGTCCATCCGGTGGTCCGCCCGGACGGTGTCCGGCCTCACAAAGCGCTCACGCTCCTCCACCGGTTCCGGGACGCACCGCTTGGCGCAGCTCAGACACTCGGGGGATTCGTCCCCTTGGGCGAACGTCCGGTTGCCGCAATATGTGCAGATTAAAGGGGATCGTGACATCAGGCCGCCACCTTGTCCGAGGCCCGGATGAACATCTCGTTTGGGGCGTCGGGCCTATAAGGACGCTTTCTCCAAGCCTTCTCGCCTATATCGAGACCACAGAAGCAGAAAGAGCCCCCCCGCCACGATCGCGCCGGGGATGTGCCAGTAAAGGGTCGGGCCGATCAGGCCGATCCCCGCGGCAAAGAACAAGAACCGCTTCACGGGGTCGAGGGGGACAAAGGCGTAGTTCTGAATTGCGATGGCCATGGAAACGACTCCGCCCAGCGCGAAGACGACCCCCAGCGTGACCTTTCCCGCCGAGCCGATCAGGAGCAGGGACGGGTCCACGACGAACATGAAGGGGAGGAGAAACGCCGGCAGTGCGAGCTTCATGGCCTCGATGGCCGTGGGCATGATCGGCGAGCGGGCGATGGCGGCGGCCGCGTAGCTGGTGGGCGCCGTCGGCGGCGTGATGGCCGAAAAAGCGCTGAAGAAGATCACGAACAGGTGCGCCTGCGGGACGAGGATCTGCGCCGGCAGGCCGATACTCTTCATCATCGTGATGAGGGCCGGAATCGCGATGCCCACTTGTATGATGTACGCGGAGGAGAGAGGGAGGCCCATCCCGAGGACAATCGAGGTGAGCATGATGAAGACAAGCGCAAGGAACAGGCTCCCCCCCGCGAAGTCCACGAGGAGGCCCGAGAATTTGACGGCGACGCCCGTCAGATCGAATATCCCGACCATGATGCCCGAGGTGATGATGGCGACGGCCACGATGGTCGCCTGGAGGCTCCCCTGGACCAAGGAGTCCCAGATGCGCCGTAGACCCATCCGGTTCTCTCTCTTCCAAACCACATAGATTTCCCGGACGCTCATCCGCGCCGGTTTTTTCGTCATGGCGATGATGACCTGCATAAGCGCCCAGACCCAACAAACGATAAGAATCCCGCCGATGCACCGGACGACCGCATAACCCGGGCTGTAGCCGGCCACCAGGAGATAGATCAGGATGAGCAGGGGCAGGGCCAGATATCCCCGCTCCTTCACGATTTTCTTGAGATCCGGCAGCTCTTCCTTCGGCACGGTCGGGATCTTTTCCTTCACCGAGTAGATGTGGACCATGATCCCCACGCTCAGGAAGTAGAGAACCGCCGGCAGGACGATCAGTTTCATGATCCGGACGTAGGGAATCCCCGTGTACTCCGCCATCAGGAACCCCACCGACGCCATGACGGGCGGCATGATGAGCCCGCCGGTGGAGGCCGCCGCCTCCACCGCCGCCGCCACGTGGGCCTTGAAGCCGATCTTCTTCATCATGGGGATGGTGAAAGACCCCGTGATCACGGCGTTCGCTGTGCTGCTACCCGAGATCGACCCCATCAGCCCGCTGGACAGGACGGCCACCTTCGCCGGACCTCCCCGGAACTGGCCCGCGACGGCCGTGGCGAAGTCGATGGTGAACTGCCCGAACCCGGATTTTTCGAGAAACGCGCCGAACACGATGAACAGAAAGATGAACGTCGCGGAAATGCCCGTGGGCAAGCCGAACAGGCCGTCGGGCAGGAAATACTGGTTGTCCACCACCAGAGAGGCGGAATAACCCAAGTGGTAGAACAACCAGGGCAACCAGGGTCCCGCGAAGGCATAGACAACGACGAGGGCCGCGAGGGCCATCAGCGGCCATCCAATGACCCGGCGGCAGCACTCCAGGACGACGGCGATGGCGCCGAACGCGAGAACCTTTTCATAGACCGCGAAGGTGTCCACATGCCCGATGTGCTCGCTGATCCATTCGTAGTGATAAAAGATATAGCCCATCGACGTCAGCCAGAAGAGCAGGATCAGGCCGTCATACCAGGGGATCTTCTCCGTATCCCGATTTTTGAGGATCGGATAGGCCATCAGGCTGATGCCAAACATGAAGGTGACATGAATAACGCGGTGGAGATAGGCCTCCGGCTGGCCGAAAACACCCGTCCAGATGTGGTAGATGGAAGAGCCCGCGGCAAACAGGCTCAACGCTATCCAGGCCCGACCCTTCAGTTGTCTCTGCATCTTAGCCCGTCCTTGGAGATTCCGATTGGATGCAAGAAACCCCGAGCATGCTCGGGGAACGGGAAACGACCACCCCCCGTCACCGGCAAACCCGGCAGACACAAACCCCCGCGAGTTTCTCAAATCCCATATTGAACTTCAAACGAAATAAAACGGGGCCGGCGCACGGGCGCCGACCCCGTCGGGAGTGCAGCGATAGACCGGAAGCGCCTACAGGGCCCCTATCTCCTTGAGATATTTCGTCAAGCCGGGGTGGCGCTTGGCGCCCAGATCCTGCGTGGCGGATTTCGCGGTCACCCGGTTGAAGTTCGGGTTCACCTTTCTCATGTAATCCAGGTTGCCGTACATCGCCTTGGCCATCTTATAGACCAGATTTGTCGAAACCTTCGCGCTGGTGACAACGATCTGGTAGGTCTGCACGACCTGGACGTCTTTCGGCCGCTTGTAGTACTTCTTCTCCAGCGTCACCGGGACGAGGGCGGGCTGAACCGAGCGAATCTTGGCGACATCCTCGTTGGTGAAGTTGAGGATGCGGATCGGCTTGTGCGCCGCAAGCTGGATGATCGGGGCGTACTGCTTCTCTCCCGGCCCCATGTAAGCGTCGATGTGGCCGTCCTTCATCTGCGAAACGGAATCGTTGAACCCCAGGTGAAGCGTCTTGGAGAAATCCTTGTAGGACATCCCGAGACCCTTCAGCATGTCCTTGTTCAGGGCCTGGGCGGAGAACCGCTTGGGCATGGCGCTGACCCGCTTGCCCTTGAGTTGCGACCAATGCGTGATGCCGGAATCGGCCCAAACCACCCAGAACATCATCTGGTTGTACTGAACGGCGCCGATCCTCAGGTCCGAGGCGTCCTTCCCCTTGAAAGGCCCCCTGCCTTTCAACGCGTCGGAGACCGTCGAGGCGAAGGTCAAGCCCATCGCGATCTTGCCGCTCAACGCGTTCAAGGCGTTGGCCACACCACCGCCGATATCCAGGCTCACCTTGTCGCCGTACGCCTTATCCATCAGCCGCTGCATGGCGGTCCCGATTGGATACCAGGCCCCCCCCGGTTTCGAGACGCCGAACTTGAAGCTTTCCGCCGAAGCCGACGGGATGCCGCCCAGAGCGCCCGCCAGCAGGAGCGCGCAGACGGCCGCGAGACCAACCTTGAAGAGCTTCATCATCTTTTCCTCCTCCTCGCTTCCAGGAATTAAACCGCGTCCTCCGTTCCAGCCACCGATTCCGCGGGTGTGGAACCCGCACCTTGATGCTCCGTCAAACGACGACTTTGTGCTGCCCCAGGTCCTCGAAGAGTTCGCTGTACTTCTCCCGTGTCGCCTTGCGTACCTCGTCCGAGACCCGGTTCATCACCGGATAGTCCTTGAACCACTTGTAATTCTTGCAGGCGTTGATGATGACCTTGGAGTTGAGATGCGTCTCGGGGCCCGACCTCAATCTCACATCGGGGGAAAGGCTCGGGTCCAGGGACGAGCCCCAGGTCTCTTTGATGATGTCCATCGATTCTTCGGGGTTGCAGCGCGTAACGACGGCCCACATGACGTCTTCGAGGCTTGTGATGTCGATGTCGTCGTCCACAACCACCACGTACTTGATGAAATAGGCCGTTCCCCGGGCGCCGGCCGCCACCAGCGCAGCCGATTTGGCGTGCCCCGCAAAACGCTGGCGGATGGACACGACCGTCATGAGGCGGCTGACGGGCTGCCAGACCCCAACCACATCGGGAATCCCGGATTTCTCGAGGGCGTCCCACGTATCCGCCGCCAGCAGGGGTATCCCCGTATAAGGCCCGACCGGGGGCTTGAGCGGGGGGACGCCGAAAATGATCGGGTCGTTCCGGTGGTAAACGGCGTCGATTTTAACAACGGGCTGGGGGTGCGGTCCCGACGCGTAATAGCCGGTGAACTCGCCGAACGGGCCTTCCATGCAATTCTCGACGTCCATCGGGGGAATATGCCCCTCGATGACGATCTCCCCCGTGGCCGGAAACGGCAGACCCGTCAACGGCCCATGAACAACCTCCAACGGCTCGCCCCGCAGGTGTCCGATGTAATCGAACTCGCTGGTCCCGTAAGGGAAGAAAAACCCGGCCGGTATCCACGTCAGGGGCTCCTGGCCGAAGCAGATAACCACAGGGAGACTCTCCCCCCGGGCGTGGGCCTTCTGGAGGAAAATCGCCGGGGTCTTGCCGGGCAAGGGGAGAATGCCGATGGTGTCGCGCTCGAACACCATGTTCCGCTGGGCCGCCACGTTGATCCAGTCGCCCTCGGGGTCTTTCATGATGACCATGTTCCCCGTCCCGATGAAGGCGCCGGGATCGTTCTCATGCCAGCGGGGGGCCGGAAATTTGAGGATATCGACATCATCCCCCCGGAAGACGTTCTCGAAAATCGGACCGTCCTTCACCACCCTCGGCGGAATCGGCTGATAAGCCGCCACCTTGTTCTTCCAATACCGCAGCGCTTCCATGGGCGGGGTGTCCGGATCGATCCCCAACGCCAGGGCGTTGCGCCGGACGTTGGTCAGGATGTTGGAGAGAACCCGGTACCCCTTCGGATGACCCTTGACCTGATCGAAGAGCAGGGCCGGATGACCCATGAGGTCTTCCTCCGCGATCAATTCGGTCAGGGCGCCGATCTCCAGGTCGGTCTCCGCGCCATCGATCCGATGGAGCTCTCCAATCCGATCACACTCATCGATGAACTCCCGAAGGTCTTGAAATATCACCCCGGAAATCTCCCTTCTCGCGGGGGGCACAATGAAAAGGGTCTCCTCACTGCCGGGCGAGCGGCCCGGAGACGGCCGGATTCGGGTGCGTCCCTAATGTTCGAATCACATCGATGGTACACAATCTGCCCGAACCGCGTCAACCGCAAATCGACCGGGGTTTCGGCGGATTGGAGATTGACGGTTCACTTCGAGCGGATTGCAGGAACTCCCCTTACACCGCCGCCCGGTGGCTGATCCGGTTCGTGACCTCCAGATCCTCGAGGAAGATCTCGCCCTCCCCCTGAGGCTCGGTTCGCTCGAGCAACTCGCGCTCCTCCAGCCGAAAGGTCGACGGGCGGCAAGCGTCGATGCCGATCTTGCCCCCGACCCGTTGCCAGCGGGCCCCCGGGGGCGCAACCTGGGGCAGGGCGACATCCATCGGGTGGTTCCGGGTCCCCCGGATGAGGTGGACGTCGGTGTCCGGGTTGAAGCGCGTCCCGATGGCCCACAGAACCTCTTCTGGCTTGTGGATATCCACGTCCTCGTCAACGGCGATGGCCATTTTGGGATGGAGGTACGCGCTGCTGAGCGCCCCCATCAGGACATTGACCACCTGCCCCTCGTAGTGCGGGGTCATCCGGATCAGGATCACGAACTGGCCGCCGTACGGGGCGCAGTGGACATCGTGGACGTCCGAGAATCCCTCCACTTCGCGCAGGCGCTCGTAGAGGTGGGCCTCCATGGGGAGGCCGTTGAGGGATTGGTGCTCGACGAAGTTGGTGGCCTGGCAGTGGCGATAAATGGGATCGCGGCGCAGGGTGATGGCCGAGACCTCGAAGACCGGGTTGTCTCCAGTCCCGGAAGCGTAGGAGCATTGGAACTCCCCGAACGGCCCCTCGGCCTTTCTCACGCCCGCCAGAAGCTTGCCTTCGATGACGATTTCCGCCCGGGCCGGGGCCACGAGGTCCACCGTCTCACACCGGACCATGGGAACGGGGGATTCCAGCAACGCCCCCGCCAACTCGAACTCATCCACGCCGTAGGGAACGGTCCAGTTCGTGGCCACGTCCAGCAACGGATGATGGCCGATGGGGACCGCCATAGGCATGTCCTCTCCGGCCGCCTCGTACTGCTCGAAATGCCGGTAGGTGTGGCGCGGGACGAGGAGCATCCCCGTGTGATTCCTGTCCTGCACCTCCATCCGCAGCATGGCCAGGTTCCCGATCCCCGTCTCTAGATCCCGGGTGTAGTTCATCCCGGCGCCGATGGTGATGTTCCCGTCCTTCCTGGAGTGCTTGACGATGGGGAGGCGGTGGAGGTCAACGTCGTCTCCCGTCAGGATCACCTCTTTGCACGGCCCGTCGTCAACGATCTCGAAGGGGACAAGCCCCTTGCGATAGCGCCGGACCAGCTCCGGCACAACGTCCTTCGGCTCGCACCCTAGGGCGAGGGCCTGGGTCGTCCGCTTTGTCAGGAGCTCGCCGCAGACCCGCCAGTCGTCAAATCCCTTGACATTCTCGAAGAGGATGGGCCGGTCCGTCTGGTCGAAAAGGGTTCCCATCTCGGCGGCGGGGTCAACGGGCGAGTGGACGACCCGCAGCAGGTCGTTGGCCTCCAATTCGTTCAGGAACGTCCTGAGGTCTTTCTCCAACATGGCTCTATCCTCTTCTGGGCTCAACCCGAGATACTGGACAAGGCGGGATCGGCCGAGATGCGAAACTCGTCCCCGGAGCAGGAGCTTCGACCGGCACAACCGCAACGGCCCGCGCTGAAAATTCGCGTACATCAAATTTTCGCACATCCGGGGGCGCCCATCAATCCGCGGGAAGCAGCGGGCAAGGGGCACCCGCCCTCGTCGCCGCGATCGGCATGCATCGAATTCTCCTGTGATGTTGACGTGGGATCCGCGGACTGCTATGATTAAGGTCGAATTCGGGTCCAAGATTCGGAGAGAATGATACGGTGTATCCAAGCCGCCGACGGACAACCCTCCTTGGATTCGAGTGGGGATAACCCGTCTTTTCGAGGTCCCATCGCTCGTGTTTTCTTTGTGGCTCCTTTTTCGATCGTTCCTGGCTTATGTCTTGATCTCAATTTCATTGGCCGTTGCGGAA
>JASLXW010000204.1 GCA_030740135.1 Nitrospinota bacterium | reverse complement strand
ACACGATTGAGGTCCCAATATTTCTCTTGTCGGACGGGAGCCCGGCCGGCTTGAGCCGTTCGGGAAATAATTTTCCGCCGGGTCGCCGGCACAACGCGATTGACCGTGATCTTCCGCTGGGACGACCCAAGGGTCGCCTCTCCCCGTGTCTTGACTGGTTTCAAGGGCGAAGGCACAATTGTGGGGGCGACCGACCATCCGTCTTCTTGATCCTGCGTTGCCGCGTGGGATGGCGAACGATCCCCAATCCCAAGGATACGATGCCCGAAGTCCCCCGCTATTTAATGGATGATACGCGCGAAGATTGCGAGCGCCTTGGGCGACAGGCGCGGATGTGGTCTCGTGTGTTGGCCGAAGTTCTGGCCACTCTGAAGGTCGGCGACGGGTGGCGCTGTCTGGAGTTGGGCTGCGGGACGGGTGTGGGCCTGGAGCAGATCGCCCGGCGGGTCGGCGCCGCCGGAGAAGTCCTCGGGGTCGACATCAATCCCCGTCCGATCGAGTACGCCCGGGAAGCCTTGCGCCGCTCAGGGTTTCAAAACGCCCGCTTCATGGCCCAGGACATCGAATCGCTCGAGCTGGAGCCCGGCGTTTTCGATCTCGTTTACGCCCGGATCTTTCTCTACCATATGCCGGACCATGAGGCCGTTTTCCGGAAGATGACCCATTGGGTCCGCCCCGGGGGTCTCGTCCTGGTACAGGATTACGATTGCTCGGCCCTCCGGCACATCCCCGCCCTTCCGTGCTACGCAAGATATCAGGAATTGTTCGAGCGGGCGGTGGGCCTTTGCGGCGCCCACTTCACCATCGGCCGGGACCTGGTCAGGATGTTCACCGACGCCGGACTTGAGGGGATCGAAGCCCGAGGGGACGTTCACGTCTCAGTGAGCGGAGACCCTTATTATGAAATCCCGGCGGATATCCTCGACAACATGCGCACAGTTATCCTGGGACAGGGCGTTTGCCGGGAGGAGGAGCTCGACCGGACCGTTGCCGAGATGCGGGCCGCCTCCGGGGTGGCGGGTCATTGCCTGCTCCACCCGCTGTTGGTCAGTGTTTGCGCGAGACGACCTGCCCGCTCTTGAATCACCATGCCTTGGCCGGAGAAATGGGGCAGGTCATGAGTGGTTCTTCATGTGTATGGCCAGGCTTCTTCCCCCGCGGCCGGGCGCCGCTCACCTTCCGTACACCAGCCGGGGAAACCAGAGGATGATCTCCGGGAAGAGCACGCAGATGGCCAGGCCCACCGCCTGGATGACCAGAAAGGGCAGGGCGGAGCGGAAGATGGTCGCCATGGTGATGTGAGGCGGGGCCACGCTCTTGAGGTAGAACAGGGCGTAGCCGAACGGCGGGCTCAGGAACGACATCTGCATGTTGACCATATTGACGACCCCGAACCAGAGCGGTACGTCCTTGGGCGCCACTCCGGGAAGGCCCAAAAGCCCGTCCCAGGGCAGGATCTTCATGAGCGGCACGAAAATGGGCACGGCAAGAAACAGGATGCCGACCCAATCCAGGAACATCCCCAGGACGATCAGGATCACCATCATGATCAGGAGGATGCCGTACGAGCCGAGGCCGGTTCCGATGAGCGCATCGACGACGAACTGCTGGCCGCCTTTGAGGATGTCCGGCCGATATACACATACTGGTTTCGAAAGGACTAATAGACATTAAGCCTTTGACAAAAACCAAAAATTGAAAGGAGGTGCCTCATGAAGCTGGATGTGAAGGCGTGCGCGCTGGCCTTCGGGCTGGTCTGGGGATTCGGGCTTCTGATATTGACCTGGTGGATCATCGCGTTCAGCGGCGCGACGGGCGAACCGACCCTCATCGGGCGCGCCTACATCGGCTATCGGATCAGCCCCTTGGGCAGCGTGATCGGGCTGGTCTGGGGATTCGTGGACGGGCTGATCGGCGGGGCGGTCTTCGCCTGGCTCTATAACTTCATCGCGGCCCGCGGCCAAAAGGTGAATCCAGGATAAAGTTAAACGCGAAGATTGAGACGGGGCGACAGCCGAAGGCCGGGAAGGGTGGCCCTCGTCTGACTTACAGGACTTCGCTGAGCTTGACTCAGGAAGATGGCAAAGCCCTATAACCGGAATTTCTCATGATCGCCAACGTTGCACGACCGATGAAAACTGGGGATCCCTGGCACATATTCCTTCTTGACACATGATGGCCGGAGTGCGATGCTGAAGTAGCCCTCTATAGATATGGGTGGCAGATACGGGCACTTTTCCAGGAGGAGATGCTACATGAGAAGGAAATTCTGGCGCCTGATCTTGATGGCAATGTTAATGTTGTCACTGGTCCCTGGGGCGCGGGCCGCCGAGGAGCTGAAGTTCTCAACCAGCTCCATGTTTTATGGGCCTGATTCCGGATTTTTCACTGCCCTGGCAAAGGGCTTCTACCAAGCGGCCGGCTTTGACACGGAAATCGTTCGGGGATTCGGTTCCGGAAACACGATCAAATATGTGAGCACCAAGACGGTCAATTTCGGATTCGCTGACACCGGCTCTCTTGTGGGAGGCAGGGCGAGGGGGTCAAAGGCCAAAGAGATCGCCATGGTGTTTGGCAAAGCGCCCCACGGGGTGTATTTCCTGAAATCGTCCGGCATCCGCAAACCCAAAGACCTCGAAGGACGCGTGGTTGGAGCGTCCCAACGGTCGGGAAGCTTCAAGGCATTCGGGGCCTATGCCCACCTTGCGGGTATTGACCAATCCAAGGTGAAATTCCAGTTCATGGATTTCCCGTCTATTCTACCGAGTGTTCTCGCGGGAAAGGTGGATGCGGGTTGTTTCTATGTCACGGGCCTTCCAGTAGTCACGTTCAAGACGAAAGAGGCCGGAAAATCCGTCGGCATGCTACTCTATAAGGATTCGGGCTTCAACATATACTCTAATGGGATTATCGCGCACGATGACGACATTCAGAACCGGCCGGGTCGGGTCAGGCGCTTCCTAAAAGCCGCGATCCAGGGCATCGCGTATGGGATTGATCACCCGGAAGAGGCCGTCAAGCATTTCCTCAAGTACAACCCAGGTTCATCAAAGCAGCTTGTGCTCGGACAGTGGAAGGTGACCGTCAGTCTGCTTTCAACACCGGAAGCGAAGAAGAACGGCGTCGGTTATATGCTTAAAGAAAAAATGAAGGAAACCCGGGACCTGATGGTCCGCTTGTTAAAACTCAAAACGGAGGTCAAGCTCGAGGACCTATATACCAATCGGTTTAACCCGAGGATCTTCCCAAAATCCTGGTGAGGAAGCGAATTCACGCGGGTGGAAAAAGGGAAAGCAAGACCCAGTCGCCTCCGGCTGACCAGACAAATTTCGTGTAGCGGCCATTTGCAGCCTTATTGCCGTCGATGAAAAACGTCTCCCCATCGTAGGCGCAGGCAACTTTATCCACCCGGACCCTCACGAGACCCCAGGTCCGTTGGCCCGGACTCTACTTCTCTTTCCAGACCTGGCCGAGAACGATCTCGCCGAGAATCTCCCGCCGCGACTTTTGCCGGCCATAATCACAGAATCTTCCTCCCCTCGAATCGATCCTGGAGGGAAACAGCCCCCGTGGATCTCTGTCTCCGCTGATACCGTTGACTGCAACCGGTTCTACGGATAGGATTTTCAATCCGTTCAAAGTCAATAGTCAATCTGATGGGAGGAACGGGAGAGGATTTCATGGCGCCGGAACGCACGGTCGGGATATCGGAAAACTTCAAGACAGTCGGTCGAATAGACGTCGTGGGCGGAGGGCAGGTCACCGTCGAGAACGGCTACGCCTACGTGGGACACATGAGCCACCCGGACGGGACAACCATCCTAAACGTCTCGGATCCCAGGAATCCCCGGATTGTCTCTCATCTTACCGTCCCCCCGGGCGTCCACTCTCACAAAGTCCGCGTGTCCGGGGACATCATGCTGCTCAACCATGAGCGGATGCGCAACGCCACCGAGTCGGTTCAGGGTGGCCTCAAGGTCTTCGACATCTCGGACAAGTCCAAGCCCCGCGAGATCGCGTTTTTCAAAACGGGCGGAGCCGGCGTCCACCGCTTCGACTTCGACGGGCGCTATGCCTACATCTCGCCGGAAATGGAGGGTTACCAGGGGAACATCATGATGATCCTGGACCTCGCCGATCCGGAACGCCCGGAGGAGGTTTCGCGCTGGTGGGTCCCGGGCCAGCACGTGGCTGGCGGCGAGACACCGGAATTAGAAGGCCGGAGGTGCCGCTGCCATCACCCCCTTCGCCTCGGTGACCGGCTTTACGTCAGTTACTGGCACGCGGGGTTCATGATCTTGGACATCGCAGACCTCGGCGCGCCGAGGCTCCTCAGCCGGGTGGACTGGAGCCCCCCATATCCCTGTCCGACGCACACCGCACTTCCCCTCCCCTATGAGATCGGGGGGCGACGCTTCCTGGTCGTGACAGACGAGGAGGTCCCCGATCGGCTGAGTGACAAGCCCAACGCGTTCTTTTGGATGGTGGACATCACCGACGAGACAAACCCGGTACCAGTCTCGACGTATCAGGTCCCGGACCCCCACCCCTTCCATCACGCGGCCGAGTTCGGCGCCCATCAGCCGCAGGAGCAGATCTATCCGGGCGTGTACAACTACATCTTCTTCGTGGCCTGGTTCACAGGGGGCCTTCGGGCCGTGGACATCAGTGATCCCTACCGTCCGAAAGAAGTCGGATTTCACGTGCCACTCCCCGGCTCGGGCCAGGAAATCATCAAGACCAACGACGTGTTTCTCGCCGAGGATGGCCTGATCTACGCCCTCGACCGCTTGAACGGTCTAGATATCCTCGAATTCACGGGATGAGCCATACAAGCCGGAGGAAGGAATGAATGCAGCTTGTGACCTTGCCCCCGCGCTTTAAATCATCCGGAAGACCGCCGCGAAAACCGCCTCAAGCATCCGGGACGTGGACATTCTCCCGCCGGTGGCGGAGGCGCTGAAGGTTCAGAAGGCTCAACAGGCCGCCCAGAGAATTAAGGCCAATGGTATTCTGTTGTTGAGAGGTAGAGCAAAAGTTTCAGGATTGATTTGGAAGGGAGCGAGATGGATCGAAATCCGTGGGAGCTAAGTGAGGCTGTGGATAGACTGCAGGTCTTTAGGAAGGCTCGGGAGTGGGAAAAGTTTCACCAACCCAAAGAGCTCGCTACGGCACTCTCCATTGAGGGCGCAGAGCTTCTCGAACAATTCCTGTGGAAGGGCCTGGAGTCGGCAATGGATGTCAAAAATGATACTGAAAGAATGCCACGGATTAGAGAGGAAGTGGCGGATATCGGTATCTTGTTACTTATGTTTGCTAACGACCTTGACATCAACCTGTCCGAAGCAATCCACGAGAAGATATCTTCCAACGAACTCCGTTACAATGTTGAAGACCATCGAGGTGTGGCCAAAAAGGCGAACTAAATATATCTGATTTTGTCAGCATCCCCCTTACGTTTTGATTGGTCCATTTGTTCATATGAGTCCATAAATTTGTCTGTTGTGATACTCAACATATTCCTGATTAATCCTGTGTTGGTCATGTTGGTGAAGCTCTTCCAATCTTAAGTAAATGGCCCCAAAATCACATATTGCGTGGTGATTCGGGCATAACACAATGATATTCTCTGGGATATCTGGCCCATTGTGCGGTTGGCCAAGAGGCTTCAGATGGTGAGCCTCAGAATAAGTGCGTTCCTTCCGCAGTGCGATTGTTTTTCTACATATTTGGCACCGATTGGAGTGAATGTTCTTTAGTTGACGTGCTATTCGAGTATCACGCAAAATCCTGGATACTGTAATTTCCGCCCTCTCGGGGTTTTGCTCGCCGTCCCCCAAGTCAGAAGCAACCAGAGACGGTTCGTCTCCAAGGATTGTGAGACCCAAGAACTGGGGGGCGGGTATCCTGTCTGATTGAGGGAAGTATTTCAGTTTTACGACCTGCCTCGGAAATTGGATCCCATAATCTTCATGATCAACAAAGTCCCGGTCGTCGAGGAAGCGGCAATCCTTTAGGAGGATACACCCGATTTTCTGATCGGGGGATATGGACCTTCTTTGGGCGTAATGGGCTGTTCTCGTTACCAGCTCCTTCAGGCTTCTAACACCGTTGTCTGTTCCAAATCTCTCCCATGCCTCGGAAGGTAGAAGGTTCTCATATCGAACGAACAGTCCGAACCCCCCAATTTTTCGAATTGGGGCTTTTAGCATGAAATAGAAGAGATCGTCCTTCTTTAAGCGTGGTGCAACGGGACGAAGGGTCTCGGCCCGTTTCCATCAGCCGGTAAAATCAGCCGCGATCCAGCCCCCGCCCGGCTCACTCCGGAATCCCGTCCGTCCGGCCGCTGTCGGGACGATGGAAGACCCACCCAGGCGCTTGCCCCGGGATGGGGCCGAGGCCGGATTCTCCCCCGCGAAAATTCTCCCAGTCCCTTCTACCCTCCGCCGCGTTTTACAGAGGCCTCCCGACGCGCTTGAGATAGTCTTTCATTTCCTGCGGAAACTCGGGGACCGGAGTCTTCGGGAGAAACTCGTTCGTGTAGAGGTCGGACAGCGGGATCTTTGCCGCTTTCGGCTTGACCTTCGCAATCATGCCCCGCGTTTTCTTCCACTTTGCGTCCGTCATGCGAAAAATTCCCAGGCGCTTCTGGTCAGGAGTCAGGGTCGTTGTGAGCGCGATGAACCAGACCTCCTTCTGGATTTGACGGTTGTGGGAAGGCTCCTGCTTGAGGAGGAAATCGAGGCCTTCCTTGGGATTCCGGATGGCCGCCGCAAATCCCTTGACGGAGGCCCGCATGAACTTCCTCACGACGTCTCCCCGCTCTTTGATCATTTTTCCCGTTGTCGCGGGGCCGAAGGCGTAAGCTTCCAGCCCGTAGTCGGCCAGAAGGAATTCCTTGATTTTCAGACCTTTCTTGGCCGCCGCACGGCTGAGGAAGGGGTATTCGGTGATGAAGCCCGTCGAGGCGTCGAAGGCGCCGGCGATCAGCGCCGGTCCCCGGGACGAGGGGCTGGTGTTGATCACCTTGACCTTTTTGAGATCGATGCCGTTGATCCGGGCGAACGCGGGCATGTTGACCCAAGTGGCGTCACCGGCGGGCGTGCCGAATTTGCGCCCTTCGATGTCCTTGGGCCGATTGATCCCCCGGCCTTCCACCGTCCGGATGACGAAGGGGGCCTTGTCGTGCTGCATCCCGATGATCTTGAGGGGAACGCCGGCCAGCCGGCCGAAGATGACGGACACCGCGACCACGCCGGCGATCT
>JASLXW010000203.1 GCA_030740135.1 Nitrospinota bacterium | reverse complement strand
GGAGACCTTGGTCAAAGCGACTCCTCTCCTCCTTTGCGGTCTGGGGGTGATGCTGAGCTTCCGTATGCTGTTCTGGAACATCGGTGCGGAGGGCCAGCTTCACGTCGGGGCCATCGTCGCGACGGGAATCGCCCTGGCGGGGCTGAAATGGCCAAGTTGGATGCTCCTGACCTTCATGGTCCTCACCGCAATGGCTGGCGGTGCTCTCTGGGGGCTCATCCCCGCCTACCTCAAGGCACGGCACGGGGTTAATGAGATCATCACAACCCTGATGATGAACTACATCGCCATCCTCTGGGTGGCCCAAATGATCTACGGGCCATGGCGCTCGCCCTCCAATTTTCCCATCTCCGAGACCTTTCCCGACGAGGCTACGCTCTTTCCGTTCGGAGACACACGCCTCACCTGGGGAATCGTCTACGCCCTCGTAGGGGTGGCAATCCTGTACATTGTCCAGGAGAAAAGTACTTGGGGATATCAAATCCGTGTGACTGGAGAAAACCCCCAGGCAGCTCGCTATGCTGGAATCAAGATTGACCGGAATATCCTGTGGGTCATGATGATTGCGGGAGGGCTGGCCGGCCTCTCTGGAATGGTGGAGGTAGCCGGCATCCAGTACCGTCTGATGCGGGGGATCTCGCCAGGCTACGGTTATACAGCGGTAATCGTTGCTTTCCTGGGGAAACGCCACCCCATTGGGGTGCTCATTGCCGCCATCTTACTAGGAGGGTTGTTTGTCGGCGGAGAAGCAATCATGATCAACATGAAACTGCCAATTTCGCTGGTCTTCATCATTCAGGGTCTCATCCTGTTTTTCGTCCTCGGGGGCGAAATCAACACACGGTACCGCGTCGTATGGGGGCGAAAGCGTCCGGTCTGTTCTCCCGGCGACGCCCCGAACCATCCCGAAAAATGATAACCCATTGAACAATAACCCATCCTGCCGGTGAAACTTCGAGGTAAGTGTGGGCGCCCGCAAGAGGCTTCCCTGCAGATCCACTTCAACAAGCGACCGCGAATCGATCGAACAAGCATACGGAAGGAGTTTTTCCGCAACCTGTTAGACCTCCGGCAAAATGACGACCTTGATGGGGTCCTCCCCTTCCAGCTGCCGCCCGACGCACTGAATGGCCTTTTCGGCCTCGGACACTTTGAACCGGTGGGTCACCATCTTCTCCACCGGGTGCTTCCCGGACTCCAGCAGCCTGATGGTCGGGACCACCGATTCCGCGTCGTGCGTGAACACCCCCTGAATACGAATCTCGTTGAGGGCGACCTTGTCCACGTTGATGGGCGTCTGGATTAGCGTCCCCTTGAGACCGGCGCTGATGACGGTTCCCCGCTTCCGCACCAGATCGATTGCGGTCTCCAATGCGGCGGGACTCGAGGTAGCGTCGACGACGACGTCCGCGCCGAAACCTTCCGTCAAGTCCAGAATGCGCTCGACCGCGCCGGGCGCCTCGATGTCGATGGTGTGGTCCGCCCCGAACTCGCGGGCCAGCGCAAAGCGTTTCTCATCCCTTGAGACGCCCGTCGCGATGACCAGGTGGGCGCCGGCCTCCTTGGAGGCGATGATCGCCGCCAGCCCTTGCTGGCCGACGCCCTCGACGACCACTACGTCTCCGATTCCAACGCCGCCCTTTTGATGGACCCACCGGATCCCGTTGGCCAGGACGCCGCACGTCAAGACGGCGGCCTCGGCCGGGACGGACTCGGCGATCTTGTGCACCCGGGTCCCCGGGGCAATGTACAAGTACTCCCCGTAAGCCCCCCAAAGATGAGGGGGCCGGGCGCAGGAGACCGTCGTGCCGTAGCCGAGCTCTTTTTCGCAAAAGACGTAGTGTCCCGCCTTGCAGTATCTGCACCCATCGCAGCCGATGCGGGACTCGACCACGACCCGGTCCCCCTCGGCCAGTCCAAGGCGGTCCGCCGCCTTTTTACCGAGTTTCTCGATGCGGCCCAGGATCTCATGGCCCAGGATGACGGGGTACTCCGGGAGCTTCACCTTCTCATGAAACCAAGCGTAATCCGACCCGCACACCCCCGACATCTCCACCCGCATGAGGCCGTCGTCTTCGCCGATATCGAGCAACGGGAACTCTTGGAGGCTCATCCGCTCCTTGCCCTCCAGGACCGCGGAGAATTCCGTTTTCATCGGGTCTGTTCACTCCTTACATTCCGGGGAAACCCATTCGGTCAAACCCTCGATACGATCGATTCGAATTTGTTATAATACACTCAACGATTTCCGGTTAAGAAAGATCCGTCAGTGTTGTGGACTTTCTGTCCCCGCCCGCACGTTCATCCGGTCTGACGGTTTGTCCCGTTCGCTCTCATCACGAAGGGCTTCCGGCCAACCCCGACTCCGGCGCCCGAGGATCAATCCGATGAATTCCCTCGATTGGGTCATCATCGCCGTCTATATGGCCGCCCTGCTGGGAATGGCTCTTTCGCTGAACCGAAACCAAAACGATGTTCAGGATTATTATCTGGCGGGCAGACGGATCCGCTGGTGGCAGTCGGGCGTATCCACAATGGCGACCCAGCTGAGCGCGATCAGCTTCGTCTCGGCGCCCGCGTTCGTCGCCCTCAAACAGGGCGGAGGCCTCAAGTGGCTGTCCTACGAATTCGGCGTTCCCCTGGGCCTGATCGCGGTCATGGCGCTGATCATTCCCGCCCTTCATCGCGGAAACTTCATCAGCATCTACGAATACCTCGAAGAGCGGTTCGACGAGGGGACCCGGATTCTGATCAGCGGCTTGTTCCAGCTCGCGCGCGGCCTCGCGACCGCCGTCGCCGTTCTCGCGGGCGGCATCATCGCCTCGAGCGCGACCGGGATGTCCATCACGTCCGCAATCTTGTTGATCGGAGTCATCACGATTCTTTACGACATCATCGGCGGCATCGGGATCGTGATTCAGAGCGATGTCCTGCAAATGGGGATCGTGGTCCTGGGCCTGTTGATCGTGGGGGGAACCGCGTGGTCGTGGGTCGGGTGGACGGGGGCCTGGAGCGCCTTGGAGCCCGGGCGCCTTCAAATCCTCGACTTTCGGAATCTCGGCCTCTCCGCCGGCGGTCAATATGGATTCTGGCCCATGCTGATCGGGGGGATGTTCCTTTATGCCTCCTATTACGGCTGCGATCAGAGCCAAGTGCAGCGGGAGCTCACCGTCCCGTCGGTGGAAGACGTCAGAAAATCCCTTCTGTTGAACGCCCTGGGCCGGTATCCCGTGGTGCTCCTGTATTGCGCGGTGGGGGTCCTCGTCGGCGCGGCCGTCTCTCAGCCCGGAGCGCTGAGCACAATCGCTTCCGCGACGGGGTCCGACCCGGCCGCCGTCGCGGAAATCCTGCGACAAAGCCCCGACCGGCTGGTTCCGCTCTTCATTCTCTCCTATCTGCCGCACGGCGTCATCGGTTTGATCTTCGTGGCAATCCTCGCCGCCTTGATGTCAAGCCTCGACTCGGCGCTGAACTCCCTGAGCGCCGTGACCATCCGGGACATTTATCAAAAACGCATCCGCCCCGGCGCGGACGAAGGGCACTATTTGAAGGCCTCCCGAATCTGCACGGGATTGTGGGGCGTATTTTGCGTAGCGGCGGCGATCGGCCTCGCCCATTCCGGCGGGGCGCTGAAGCAAACCACCCTGATTCTGATCAACGCCGTGGGGAGTCTGCTCTACGGGCCGATCCTGGCGACCTTTGTCCTCGGCATGGCCACCCGGTGGGCCAAGCCGGGTCCGGTGAAGATCGGCGTCTTGGCCGGAATCGCGGTCAACCTCTTTCTGTGGCGGTTCACGCAGGTCTCGTGGCTTTGGTGGAATTTCACCGGGTTCATCGTTCCGGTCTTCGTCGCCGCCCTCCTGTCCATCCAAGGCGTGACGGAAAGCGGGTTTGTCCTCCCGAGCCGGGAATGGAGCCATACGGACGGAGCAATCCGCTGGCCCAGGGTCTATGCGTGGGTCGTCGTGTATTTTTTCCTGATGATCCTCATCGCCCTCCTCATCGAGCGGTCCGGATAAGTCAAGCGGGGCGGGAGTCCGTTCAAAAACGGACGTTCCTCGTCATCGGCGCGCCGCGGCCTTTACCGCATCCCCCCGGCGGGCGATAAACGGGTCTTCGCTCAATCAACATTCCCGATCTTGAAACCATTGCCGGAGAGGCCCGGCGAAACTTCCGGCGCCGTCCCGCCCATCCCAAAATCGCCGAATGCGGACAAGATTCTCCTCCCGCCCTGCACGAGCACGTTGAAAAAAGCCCCATCCATTCGCTGTGAACTTGGAGGACCCGATCCCGCTCTTCAGCGGCTCACGGGATGGAAATCACCGCCGGGTATCCCGCCTTCCGGCGGACGAGGAGGGCCATGGCGTATTCGGCGTGCGCCCACATCAACGGGGAGGAGAAACGGATGAAAGGCGACCCGCCTTCCTGAAGGGTGCAATACCCGCGGATGCCGTCGTACGATTTCTTCATGTTGACCAATTCCTCGACGATGAGGTCGTACGGCAGGTTCGGCAAAAGGATTTCCGGACCGAACTCCTTGCGGGCGTCATTCCCGGTCTCCCATTCCGTCCGAATGAACTCCCAAAATCGTTCGCAGGAGCTGATGTGCTCGGGCAGATAGTCGTCTTCGGACCGATATTGGTCCATGAGGCGGAGGATTTCGTCTCCCCGATCCCGGTTGCCCATGAAATAGTAGTACTGGGCCAGGATAGCGGTGTACTGGAACCAGGGACCGTTTCCGGCATGGGCGTGCACGCTCATGTCTTCGTTAAAGGGAAGGTAACGCTGCAACAGACCGAATTCCGGCGACCACAAGCTGCTTTCAAGGAACTCGACGGTGTTGGGGTAATGATTTTTGACCATGCGGGATCCTTCGGAATACTCCTCGCGGCCCCAACGGAAATAAAAGGGGCTCAGCAGGGTGATGTCGGGCCGGAAGTCCGCCGCGCCGTCGGGCGTCAGCCGGCGGACAAATCGCTGGTCATAATCGAAGATCCGGAACAGGTTCTGCCGGAAGGAGTCGCGGTTTCGAAGGATCTTGTCCATCTCCTCCTTGTGTCCGTTCACTTTATCCAGCTCCGCCATGAGATAAAGGAGCTGGAGATAGGCGAAGTTGACCCAGAGGCTATACCCCTTTTCCATGGCCGATTCGTGGACTGAGGTGGTCGAGTAGAAGAGATGGATCTCGGGGCGATAGTAATTCTTCAGGGCGTATTGGGCGCCCCGAAGGACCCGCTCCAGCAACTCATCCCAGTCGGGGACTTCTCGGCCGAGGGCGTTCGCGGTGAGCAGATAGGTCGCCAACGCGGCGCCGCCGTGCGCCACGTTGTCCTCCTGACGATAGATGGACTTATCTTCGCCGGAGACCTCATAGCGCTGGCCCCAGTGCCCATCCTCGCGTTGGACGAACGCGATGAAGGCCGCGACTTCACGCAACAGGGTGAAAGCCCGCTCCGAAGAAGACAAATCGCTGAGTGCCACCTCACTGAACAATCGGACGGCGGCCCAAACGTCCCGGGGATAAACGTAGGGATACCGGGAGTTCGGAAGGCCCGCCAGCAAGGCCCGCCGCCCGTCAGTGGATATCGAGCAACGCTCGATGACATCCAATTGCCCGGTTATTTCGCGGTCGTAATCCACCATCTGCGCACGACTTTCGTAAAGGTTAGGCCAGACTGTGCGAACCTCGATTGCGTAAACCACATTTTACAAGTGCAAAAACCGCACCAGGGGATGGGATCAGGACTTCACCTTATACTTTTTATGGAAGCGGAAGGCGGTTGCCGGACAGGAGTCGATCGTCAATTCAGGGGAAATTCATTCAGCAACCCCCAGGGGGGCGTGCCCAACATTCTGACAGGTCTCATGGGAGGGGGAGGCGGCGGCGCAAGACGGCCCTTTTCGGGATTCCCGACGGGTGTGGTCTTCCCTCGCCTTCTACACCTGAACAAGCTTTTCGCTCTCCGCGACGGCAGCCTGAATCTGGTCGAAGAAGTCGGGGATCCCCGAAAGGACCCGATTCCAGTTGGGCATCGGCCTTTCGCCCAGGGGGTCGTGGTAGAAATCGTTTCCCGCGATCTTGATGGCGTTGACGAAGGCCTCGACCGCAAGGCCCTCCTCGTGGCGGTCGAAATACAACTGATTGATGGCGGCGTCCGCGTGGTAGCGCACGATATGGTCCTGGGCCATCCGGAGATAGGCCACCCGGAGACTATTCAGAAAACCCTGGGAAAGGATCACGCCCTCCGAAGACAGCATGCGGAAGATGGCCTTGGTGATGTCGATGCTCATCTTGAGCAGTCCCCGGGTGGGGTCGTCGGCCGAAAGGGGTTGGTGCTTATGATCGTAGTTCTCGCAAAGCTCCGCCTGGCACACACGTTTGACCGAGCAGTTCCGGTACACCTCCGCCAGCGTCCCCACCTCCAGCCCCCAATCGGAAGGGACGCGGTTGATGCGGGCCAAATCAATCCGCATGGAAAACTCCCCCGCCAGCGGATACCGGAAGTTGTCCATGTAATCCAGGAAGGGCAAATGGCCCAACAGGCTTTGCAGTGTCCGGATGAGCGGCGTCACCAGCAGGCGGGTCACCCGGCCGTGGAGACGATCCGTCACACGGCTGTAAAACCCTTTGCAGAACTCGAAGGGGAACGCCGGATGGACCAATGGGTAACACAGCCGGGCCAGAAGCTCCCGGTCGTACGTCGTGATATCGCAGTCATGCAGAGCGATGATCTCCGACCGGCCTTCCGCAAGGATATAGCCATAGGCGAGCCAGGCGGCGCGGCCCTTGCCCTCCCCGCCCGGATTCAGATCGTTCTCGACCAACGTCCCTATCAGCCTCTGGAACAGCGGGCCATCGAGCCAGAGAATCCTTTTCCTGGGCAAGGGGGCGAAAAAGTCCAATGCCCGCAGATAATCCTCCTCATCCGCCCTTCCAAGGGCGATGACCACTTCCTTCACATAATCGGCGCCGCAAAGCTCGTGGACAATGTGGGGGAGGGCGTGGCCGTCCATTTCCCTCGACAGAGCCGGAAGGACAAGGGAGATCGGGGACTCCTCGGCGTAATGAACCAGCTCCTCTTCCAGCTCGGGAACGACATCGGAGCACAAGCGGTTCAGGGTGGCGATGGGTCCGTTCTGATAAAAATCGGCCATGAGTCAACCCTCCTCATGGGATTGGGCAATCCCTTCTTCCCCGGAATAGACGCCTGCCGTTGCGCCTTTGCCGGATTGCGCGTTACACGCCGGATGGGATCACCGGACGATCAAACTTCT
>JASLXW010000202.1 GCA_030740135.1 Nitrospinota bacterium | reverse complement strand
GGCTTTCAAATTGACGGCCAGCGTGTTGATCTTCGCCTGTTACGCCGTCTTCTTGGCCATTCTCTCACCGGGGATGACGTTGATTGTCGCCTTGGTCATGTCCATGATCGGATGGCTCATGAGGGCGCGCGTCCGGTGGGGTCGAATCCTCGGCGTGGACATCTCGGCCAACAACACCTCGTTTTCGAGGATCCTCACCGAGCGGTTGAACGGGGTCCGGGTGATCAAGCTGGCAGGTTCCGAGATGCGCGAAACCGCCCTGTTCGCCCGGGTGGTCTTGAGACTCCGGGACCTCCGGTATCAGGCCGCCCGGATCGTGGCGCGGGTCGAAGCCGTCGTGGATCCGCTGGTCATGGCCGCCGCCTTGGTCATTCTCTATGTGGCGGTGGAAGTCTACGGCATGGCCATGGCCCAGATCGGCATCTTCCTCGTCGTCCTGATGCGGTTGCTTCCCTATGCGAAGGATATCCTGAAATCCCGGCAGCATTTGGCCGCGTCCGTAGGAAGCCTGTATTCGGTTTCGGATTTTCTCCTACAGGCGAAACAAGCGGATGTGATCCGTGGAGGGAGACGGCCGTTCAGCCGGCCCAAACAGGAAATTACGTTCGAAGGCGTCCACTTCTCTTATACAAAGGACGGGCCGCTGGCCTTAAAAGATGTGACGCTCTCGATTCCGGCCGGCAAGATGACGGCCCTTGTCGGACGCTCGGGCGCCGGCAAATCCACCCTGGTGGACCTCATCCCGCGGTTGCGGGAGCCCCAGGAGGGGCGCATTCTCATCGACGGAACCCCCATCGGGGAATTTTCCCTGGGCGACCTCCGGCGGGCCATTGCCTTCGTGCCGCAGGATTCCTTCCTCTTCGACGACACCGTGGCCAACAACATCCGCTTTGTCCGTCCGGATGCCGGGCAGGAGGATGTCGAGAGTGCCGCGCGGCAGGCCTATGCAGACGTATTCATCCGTGCCCTTCCCGATGGGTACAACAGCCGAATCGGTGAGCGGGGGGTGCGTCTTTCGGGGGGAGAGCGGCAGCGCATCGTCCTGGCGCAGGCCCTTTTGCAAAAGGCGCCCATCGTTGTGCTGGACGAGCCGACCAGCGCGTTGGACTCCGATTCCGAACGCTATATCCAAAGGGCGATTGTGGAAATTCGCGCGGCGGGCAGGACGACGCTGATCGTTATCGCCCACCGCCTCTCCACCATCAAGACCGCCGACCAGATCACCATCCTGGACGGGGGCGAGGTCACGGGAATCGGCAAACATCGGGATTTGCTCGAGGAGATGGATTGGTACGCCAATGTGGTCGCCGCCCAGACGGGGGTCTAACGAGCATCCTTTCCCCAAAGCCCCCGGACGCTGCGCAAACCCATCCAGGTCTGAAAGTGTGTGTGCCGCGAAAGATGGATAGATGCGATTGGTGACGAGGACGGAAGATTCATCCGAATCGGGGGCCACCCCCCGAAGGAAAAGCTCGGCGAAACCGTCGGTGGTCTTGGAGGATGAACACCTCTCGGACGTGTTGAACATCAGCGAGGGAGTGTTCGCGCCCCTGGAGGGATTTCTGGACCGCGAGAGCCATGGCTCGGTTTTGGAAGCCCTCCGCCTGCCGGACGGCCGGCCCTGGTCCATGCCCGTCACCCTTCCGGTTGACCCCGAGCTCGCCCGAAGGCTGGCCCGATTCTCGGATGTGGAGCTGGTGGACGGGGAAGGGTTCCCCTGCGCGCGTTTGGAGATCAGCGACGTTTTTCAGGTAGACTGGAAACGGGACATCCCGCGTATGTTCGGGACTTCGGACCCGGCCCACCCGGGCGTGGCCATGGAGATGTCCCGGTCTCCGTATCGGGTGGGCGGCCGCGTGGCCGTCACGGACCGCAGCCGGCTTCAGACGCGCCTCACGGAGCTTTACAAGTCTCCGAAAGAGGTCCGAGAGGCCATCCGGGGGCGGGGCCTCAAAACCGTCGTCGGTTTCCAGACGCGCAATCCCCCCCACCTGGCGCATGAGCACCATCAGCGCCGCGCCCTGCATTTCGCCGACGGCCTTTTTATCCACCCTCTCATCGGCTGGAAGAAGAAAGGCGATTTTACGCCGAGGGCGATCATCGAGGGTTACCGGGTTCTACTTGAAGGCTTTTTCCCGGAGAATCGGGTCCTGTTCGGCACCTTGGGGACCCAGATGCGATATGCGGGCCCGCGCGAGGCAATCTTTCACGCCCTCATCCGCAAAAACTACGGTTGCACCCATTTTATCGTCGGGCGCGACCACGCCGGCGTGGGGAACTATTACGGTCTTTACGAGGCGCAGGAGAGGTGCCTGGCAATGCCGGATCTCGGCATTGAGATTCTGGCCTGGAAGGAGCCCTTTTATTGTCGGCGTTGTGCGAGCATGGTAACGGTGGACGAATGTCGTCACGACGGCGATCAGGACTGGGTCGTCCGGATCAGCGGAACGGAAGTCCGGGAACAGCTCCTCCGCAAGAAGGCGCCGCCGGAAACGATGATGCGGTGCGAGGTTGCCGAAGTTCTGCTCCACCTCCAGCGGAATGGAGACGCGTTTTGTGACTGAGATCGCTCATCCCTTCACGGTTATCGTCACTGTCGGCCCCGCGATGATGGACCGTGAAAAGATTCGGCGGGTCTGCGAGCGGACCCCGGCCATTTTCCGTTTGAACGGCGCCCACCTGACGCCCGAGGACGTTCGGGACGTCCTGCGGAAGCTCCGGTCGTTCCATCCCGATTTGACCACACTTGTGGATTTGCCGGGGGCCAAGATTCGCACGACAAACCTGACGGAATTCATCCCGCTGCGCCGGGGAGAGCGGTTTGAGCTCAAGCATCGTCAGGTGAGCCACCCCGACGGCCTGCGGGGACTGGAGGTCGGGGATGACGTTTGCGCAAACGACGGGCTTTCGCGATTTCGCGTGGTTGAGGTGACCGCTGAGGGGGCCGTATTGGAGTCTCAAGTCGACGGTGTTTTGGAAAACAACAAAGGGCTTCACGGTCGGGGAATCGAATATACAGGGGAGTACCTGTCGGATAGAGACGTGGGTTTAATCGATGCGGCCGTTGCTGAGGGAGCGACTTACCTCGGATTGTCCTACGTTCGCGATGTGGAGGACATTCGGGCGGTCGAGGAGAGGTTGAGCGGGCCTGAGCACCCGCCACAGTGCATTCCCAAGGTTGAGACGCGGGCCGCGCTGGCAAACCTTTCGGCCATCCTGGCGTATTGCCCCTGCGTCTTGATCGACCGCGGAGATCTCGCCAGCGAGGTCGGCCTTTTGGATGTTCTGCAGGCCCAACGCGAAGTCACCCGCCAGGCCCTGGCCAGGGGATGCCGCGTCTTTTGCGCCACCCAGTTCCTGCAAAGCATGGTCACGAACGCCCTGCCTTTGATCGCCGAGGTGGAGGGCATCTTTCACGTCATTGAGTCCGGCGTCCACGGAATTCAGTTGTCGGCGGAAACGGCCATCGGAGATCATGGCTTGGCCTGCATCGATCTCATTCTCGAGATCGCCGCTTCCTGTCGGGATCAGCGGGCGGGACAGGGCGTTTCCCCGGCGCCGATGAGCGCCCCGTTCGCCGATCCGCCGAGGGGGCGGACGGTCGTTCCTCCGCGGGGTGATGAAAGCGCCCGTCGAGCGAAGTTCGGTGCGGATCTCATGCCCAATACGCGAGTGAATGATGGATTCACCCTTTGGCTGACGGGACTTTCGGGCTCGGGCAAGACGACCATCGCCCAAGGGCTCGCCGAGGAGTTCGCGAAGAGGGGGAGGCCCTTCGAGCTGATTGACGGCGACCGCGTCCGCGAATTCTTCGGAAACGATACCGACTACACCCGGAGCGGCCGGATCAGTAACATCAAACGGATCATCTTCGCGGCGAAGCTCCTTTCCCGGAATGGCGTCATTGCCCTCGTGGCCAACATCGCGCCCTATGATGAGATTCGAGGTTTTGCCAGAAGACAGATCGAGAACTACATCCAGGTTTACGTGAAGGCCGATCTGAAGACCTGCCTCCGGCGAGATCCCAAGGGGCTGTATGCAAAAGCGCTGGCCGGCGAAGAATCCTCGGTCGTCGGTTTGGACCAACCCTACGAAGTGCCGAGAGATTCCGAAGTGACTGTCGATACGGAAATCCTATCGGTCACGGAATCGGTCCGGACCATTGTGGAGTGCCTTGAGAGTCGAGGATGGTTGCCGGAAGATTCAGGATGAATGCCGCTGCCCTCCTCGTAAGGCCCCAGTCATGAATCGGGTTGTCATCTGGGCCCAATCCAACTACAACTGGCTGTGGACGCCGCTTGCCGAGAGACTCAAGCGCGAAACAGGCGCGACCATCAGCTTGATCTGCATGAGTCTGCAGGACGCCGAATTTTTTCGGGGTATGGATGAGAGCGGCGCCATCGACGACGTCGTGACGATAAACCATTTCTTTCACACGTACGACGAAGTGGACGGTGACGAAAATTTCATTATCCGTCAAGCCCGATCCAACGAATCGATCTACGGTGTTCTGGCCGTGGACCTCCTTCAGACGGACCGGCACCTGGGAAGGGGATTTTCTTCGCTGGCCCCTTATTATCCGCGCTCGAAACTGAGCGAGAAAGCGTCTTATAAGAACTCTCTGAATTTTTTTAATCAGGTCCTGGCTTTCTGGGAAGATTATTTCGAGGAGCGGCAACCGGACTTGATCATCCAGGCGACCGCAAACTTTGTCGGGAAATGCTGCTCTGTCGTGGCGAGGCGTCGAGGCATTAAACTCAGGGAACTGGGCTGGGCCCGATACCTGGATTTCCACACTTGGTACACAGACGAATACTGGACGTACCCCGGGCTCAAGCCGGCATACAAGGCCTTGGGATCAGCGCCGGGTGATTCGGATGACGCCTGGTCCGGGAGGTTGCGCTCGTTTTTCGAGACGTGGCGCAGATCGGCGTTCACCCGCCGTTCGCTGTGGGTCACCCTTTGGTTTATGGTCAATGACATACTGGTCAACTTTTATCAGAGGTGGAAAGGGATTTACAAGATCGGGAATAACCTGCTACCTCATCAGATTCTTTATCATTGGCGGAAATATCTGGATTTTAAACGTTTGAACGCCTGCCGTTTGGCGGGCGCCGAAGATTTAAGGGACGCGAACTATGTCTATTGCCCGCTGCACCTCGAGCCGGAAAGCGCCTTGTCCGTTCTCTCCCCTGAATTCAACGAGCAGATGACCGTTGTTGAGTTGATCGCCAAGAACCTCCCGGCGGGTGTGAAGCTTGCCGTCAAGGAACATCTCTGGGCCATCGGGAGGCGTCCGCCGGGGTTTTATCGTCTTCTTGAGGACATCCCGAACGTCGTGATGGTCTCGCCAACGGTGGATTCCCTCGAGCTGTCGCGCGGAAGCCTCTGCGTGGCAATAATCACAACGACGGCGGGATTCGAGGCGGCGGCCATGGGCATTCCAGTGATAACGGTCGGGCTTCACAATTGCTACGACTTTTTGCCCCATGTCCACGTGGTTCGGTCGTGGACGGCGTTGCGCGGCCTCTTGTACAGGATTTGCGTTGAGGAAAACAACCCGGAAGCAAAGGTCCGCCGGAAGAAAGATGGCGCCAGACTGCTGCAGGCCGTCAAATCCTCTGCGATGGACTTGGCGGGCATCGATTATGTCTCGAAGAAGAGACCCCCGGCCAGCGAGGAAGAGGTGGATCGCTTGTTCGCCCATCTAATGAGCACCTTGCAATCCGGCGGGGAATTTGCTTCTCCGGTAGTGGCCCGGGAGGCCGATGCGGATGTGGGGGCTAAGCTGTGACGCGGGCGAATCTTGCGGGGGCGACTCGTCCGGTTCCCCCGCCAGGGCGAATCCACAACATTGACGGTCTCCACCAGGCTCTCATCGGCTGGTGTGTAAGTTCCAGCCCTTATGGACTCTGTCAAGAGCTTGAAGATTACTTGAAGGTGCAGTGAGGTCCGCCACTTCCCTCCTGATGAGGTCCCAGCCATGAATCGGGTTGTCATCTGGGCGGTCGCCAGTCTCAGGTGGGTTTGGCTTCCGCTCGCCGAGCGGTTGAAGCGGGAGACGGGCGCCGGAATCAGCCTGATTTGTGTGAACCGCCAGGATGCCGAATTTTTCCAGAACATGGACAAGAGGGGTGCAATTAATGACGTTGTGACCATAAACCATTTTTTTCATTCCTATGATGAAGTGGACTCGGATGAGGAGTCCATCGTTAATCAAGCCCGGTCTATTGAAGCAACCTACGGTATTCTGGCAGTCGATTTTTTTCAGGCGGACCGGCATCTGGGAAGGGGATTTTCTTCTCTGGCTCCTCATTATCCCCGCTCGAAATTAAGTGAGAAGGCCTCTTACGAAAAATCCCTGAATTTCTTTAACACGGTTCTTGCGTACTGGGAAGACTATTTCGAGAAGCGGAGGCCGGACCTGATGATTGGAGAGCCTGGAAGCCTCGTTGGAAAGTGCTGCTGCGTTGTGGCGAGGCGCCGGAACATCAAAATGCGGGCCTTGGGTTGGGCGAAGTACCTCGATTACTTCACATGGTATGAAGATGAGTTCTTGGCGTATCCCCAACTGAAGACGGCTTTTGAGGCCTTGGGGACCGACGGGATTTTCGACGACGAGTGGTCGCAGGGGCGGCGCTCCGGTTACGATGAATGGCGCGGCGCGGTGAATTTTCGCCGCTCGTTGTGGGTGACGCTTCGGACCCTGTTGAAGACCATCCTGATCGACGGTTACCAAAGGTGGAAGGGGATTACCCGGATCGGGAACAGCTTGTTGTCTCATCAGCTCCTTCACGATTGGCGAAGATATCTGCATTTCAAACACCTGAACGCTTGCCGCCTGTTGACGGTGGAAGATTTGAAGGGCGTGGATTATGTCTATTGCCCGTTGCATCTCGAGCCGGAAAGCGCCCTGTCCATTTTTTCCCCTGAATTCAACGAGCAAATGGCCGTTGTCGAGCTGATCGCCAAGAATCTTCCGGCGGGCGTGAAGCTCGCCATCAAGGAACATCTCTGGGCCATCGGAAAGCGTCCGCGGGGATTCTATCGTCTTCTCGAAGACATCCCGAACGTCGTGATGCTCTCGCCCGTGGTCGATTCCCTTGAAGTAGGGCGGGGAAGCCTGTGCGTAGCGGTGATCACGGGTACGGCGGGCCTTGAGGCGGCGGCGATGGGCATCCCGGTGATTACGTTCGGGCTCCATAATTGGTGGGACTTTTTGCCTCATGTCCATGTGGTTCAATCGTGGATGGAGCTGCGCGGCCTCTTGTACGGGATTTGCTTTG
>JASLXW010000201.1:7068-7303 GCA_030740135.1 Nitrospinota bacterium | reverse complement strand
CCCCATGCGCCGGGAAAGCTTCTATGCGCTGGACGCGGACTGGTACGATCCACACCGGGTCAACGCGTCGGGCATCGAGTGGGTGGTGTTGAGCAGCGCGGCTTACGGCCGGTACGCCAGACTCGGGAAATGGTTTCCGCGGCAGGTCGCTTTCGGCCGGTGGCTGAGCGCGTGTTGGGAGGAAGCGGCCCGGTTCGGCCCGTTCGAGCCGGTCCCGGAAGGGTGGATCGCGCGC
>JASLXW010000201.1:1989-7058 GCA_030740135.1 Nitrospinota bacterium | reverse complement strand
CGTCTCGGCCAGTCGGGACTCACGCTTCGCGTCTTTCGGCGCAAGAAAAGGCCCCCGCCGGGGTGTCGAAAGGACGTGCGCTGAACCGCGTTTCCGGCGAGGGAAGCAAGCGCGCCGAAAAGTCTGATCCTCCCCGCTTCGTCCGCCCAACCGGACGCCCGGCGTCCGGAATTTTCGACCCGGCCGGCAAACCGCCCGTCACCGATTGCGCGGAGTTGGCCTGTTTTCGTGTCCGCTTGATGATTCAGAAGACAGAGCGGGCGCTCGCGGAACCGGGGCAACCCCATTTCGCGCATGGGTCTCGCGCAAGAGGTTTCTCATAAGCCACAAGCCCGGCGCGAGAGAAAGCACGAAGAGGATCGCGAAGGGGAGTTGTTGAGCCAAAAGGACGCCAAGACCCGCCGTCGCCTGGCCGGTGAGGACATCTTCGAAAGACACGCTTGGCGAACGGATCACGGTGTGTAAAGTCTCAATGTTAAAAAGCGCGGGGAGATACTCGCTGAAGATCCGAGGCATCCCCCAGCTGGAAACGGCCACTTTCAGCGTGTATTTCAGCCCGGACATGAGGTGGGCGATTTCGCCGGCTTAGGCGCTTAAGTAAGCGCTCGCGGCGCTGAGGGGAAGCAAAACCCGCCACCCCCATTTCGCCGCTTTCCAATCGGGGGCGAAACGCAGGAGTAGCGGGAGCAGCGGGACGATAAAACGGCCCGCGATGGCGCCGCCGCCCGAAAGGACGAAGTCGCTGAACCACCATGTGAAAAAGACCCAATGGGTCAGGAAGCAAATCGCCGCGAACCGACCCTCGGGATTCGAGCGCCCCTCCGGCTTGCGGAAAGAGCGGATTAATCCCCATAGACCGAGGAGAAGAACCGAATTGTAGACCAACGTGCCGCCGTAAGGGCTGAAAAACATGGAGAACGCCTTGAGAAACGAGCGTCCGCTCCAGAGGCTGGTCTTCAGAAAGTCCTGGTCGTAGGTCGTTCGCCAAAGCTCTCCATAAATGGCGAAGTTGTGCGCCATAATCACCGTTTGCATCGGAATCGCGATCGCCGCGACGCGGAGGGCGGCGCGCCAACCGCGGAGGTGGAAGAGGTAGAGAAAAATCGCGGGCCAGTAAATAAAGGTTGCAAGGTTCAGCAAAGGCAGGGCGCCGACCAACAGGCCCGTCGCCCACAAGGTCGACCGCCCCATGGCGACGCCCGAGTCCCGGTCTTTCGTTTGCACCCAGAGGAAAAGGACGATCGCCGCTTCGACAAAAGACCGCTACTTCAGCGCAATGGAGAAGGGAAAGTGATTCGTTGCGAACGCAAGGGCAAACGCGAGAAGGAGGGCGTGAGCGGGGCGCAGACCCTGGACCCGCAACCAGGCGTGGAAGAGCGTCACTGTCGCGGCGCCGAGCGGCGCCGCCAGGAGAAGCGTGAGGAGAAGATTGAGGACGAAAAGGCGCTGATCGAAGTCTTCTGGAAGGACCGGCCGGAGAATGAAGTAGACGGGCGCGAGCAGATAGCCCAGGCCGGGCGTAACCTGGGAGTAAAAAGAATCCCCCACTTGGATTCGGTTCGGACCCGGGGTGTTCAGGGGCGGGCCTAATCGGATTTCACCCCGGTCCACGATCGCCATGGTCTGACCAAGACCGACCGTCGTTTCCGACCAATCCGTTGCATAACCGAAGGGCAGATAGAGAAGGAGAACGCAGAAGAATAGTTTTCGATGACGAGGGCTCATCCGTTCCGATCTCTCCGCTTCGACTTGATGAGGTCAATCTCCGTTGCCGACGTGTCGCGGGCCATCTTCCCGCGAGAAATCATCGGCTTTGAAATTCCGATTCAGCAATCACCGCGGTCGGGATTGATTCTTTTCAGCGGCGGACAGATCGGCGTCCACGCCATTCAGTCTGTGCGGGGGAAGCTCAAAGGCGAGACATTTTACACCATCCCGGGAATCGTGGCGAAAGAGTGAAAACCGGCGCCCCCGGAGCATTAATTTTCTCGCCATTCCCCCCTGCCCGACCCGATTTTCCGTCATAATGGAACAGAAATCGTAATTTTCCTCAGCGCAATGGAGCGTTTCGTGGACGCCAATCACCCCTGGCTGAAAGAGATCCATCCGGAACCCCTGATCCGCACCCTGGTGGAGGCCATCCGAATCCCCAGCCTCACCGGCTCGGAACGGGAGATGGGGGAGTACTGCGCCGAGCGGATGCGGCGCGCGGGTTTGGAGGTGGCGGAGGAAACCCTTCGCCCGGAAAGTCCAAACTTTGTGGGCCGCCTTGCGGGGGGCCGGCCGGGTCTCTCGCTTTGCTATCACGCCCACACCGATACGGTCCCCCCCGGCGACGCCGGCACATGGACGAAAGACCCCTTCGCGGGCGTTGTGGAAATCGGCCGCGTCTTCGGCCGCGGCGCCTGTGACGTCAAGCAGGACATCGCCGTCATGCTGACCGTCGCGAAAATCCTGGCCGAACATCGGGACCGCCTGTCCGGAAGCCTGGTCCTGTGCTTCGCCTCGGGCGAAGAGATTGCGGACTCGGCCGGCACGCAGCACGTCATCGATTCGGGACGGCTCGGCGACGTGGACTTCGCCGTCGTCGGCGAGCAGACCGAGTGCCGGGTGGGCATCGCCCACCGCGGGGGCCTTCACCTGTTGGTGACGGTCAAGGGCGAGTCGGCCCACAGCAGCATCGCCGATCGGGCCGGCGTCAACGCCATCTACAAAATGAGCCGGGTCGTCGAAACCATCCGAACGCAATACCTGCCCGATCTCGCCGGAAGAAGCCACCCCTATCTGCCCGCCCCCACCGCCAACGTGGCCATCATCCGGGGAGGCGTGAAGCCCAACATGGTCCCGGATCGGTGCGAAATGGTCATGGGCAGGCGCACGCTCCCCCATGAGACGCCCGAACAGGTCAGAGACGAGGTGGACGCGATTCTGGGGGGCCTGCGGCGGGAGGACCCCGAATTGGACGTTGAGGTCGAAGTCACGAAGGTCATGGCGCCCTTCGAGACGGATCCCCAAAACCCGCACGTCCGGTCCCTGCTCCGGGCGGCCTCCGAAGTCCTCGGAGCCCCGCAGGAGCCCATGGGCTACGTGGCCGGAACGGACGCGCGCCTCTTCCCCCCCGCCGGAATCCCCGCCGTGGTCTTCGGCCCCGGCGAGTTTTCCCAGGCACATACGGCCGACGAATCGGTGTCCATCGATCAGGTCGTTCAGGCGACCCGGATCCTCGCGCTTCTGGCCGCCGACCTCCTCGAATAACCGAAACCCCGACCCGCCGCACCCTCGGATCTCGCCCGAGGAAGTTCCAAGGTCCTCCCCCGCGGCGTGATAGAATTCCGGGAGAATCCAATCGAGAGGAGGGTGAAATTGACGACTGCGGGCGATCATCCAGAGCGGGGAGTCTGGGGAAGCCGCTTGGGCTTTCTCTTGGCGGCCATCGGTTCCGCCGTGGGTTTGGGCAACATCTGGCGCTTCCCTTACATGGCTTACAGCAACGGAGGCGGGGCATTCCTGATCCCGTATGGCGTGGCCTTCCTCACCGTGGGTCTTCCCTTGCTGCTCTTGGAGTTCGGTCTCGGTCACCGCACGGGCAAGAGCGCCCCTTTGGCGATGGCCGAGGCGGGCAAATGTTGGGAGTGGGTCGGCTGGTGGGCGCTGTTCATCGGGATGTTCGGCGTCAACCCTTACTATTGCGTCATCATCGGATGGACGGTGGATTACTTTGTGTACGCCGTCGGGCTGGCCTGGGGGGCCGACCCGGGGACGTTTTTCTTCAAGGAATTTCTGGGGCAGACCTCCGGGCCGGGGGACCTCGGCGGCTTCCGCTGGCCCATCCTGATCGGGACCCTCCTGGTGTGGGGAACCACCTGGGGCGTGACCCGCCGGGAAGTCCGCCGGGGCATCGAGCTTGCGAACAAGATCATGATCCCGACGCTTTTCCTGCTCATCATCGTCCTGGTCTTTTGGAGCCTGACGCTCGAAGGCGCGAGGGCCGGCATCCGGGCGTACCTCACCCCGGACTTCGCCGCCCTCAAGCGTCCGCGCGTCTGGGTTGACGCCTACGCCCAGATCTTCTTCAGCATGAGTCTGGGGTTCGGAATCATGGTCGCGTTCGCCAGCTACCTCCCCCGGGAGTCCCCCGTCGGCCGCTCCGCCCTGACCGTCGGGGTGGCGGACGGCCTGTTCGCGGTCTTCGCCGGCTTCGCCATCTTCGCCACGCTCGGCTACATGTCCCAGGTCGTCGGCAAACCCGTCGGCGAGGTCGTCACCCAAAGCATCGGTCTGGCCTTCGTCGTCTACCCCGAGGCCATCAACAAACTGCCGGCCATGCGGCCCCTATTCGGGGCGATCTTCTTTTTGGCCCTCGCCCTCGCGGGAATCAGCTCGGCCATCTCCCTGACCGAGGCCTTCGTAGCGGCCCTGGTCGACAAGTTCCGGATGGAACGCCGGCGGGCGGTGACGATCCTGTGCTCCGCCGGCGTCCTGTTGAGCTTGACGTTCACCACGGGGGGCGGCCTGTTCTGGCTGGACATCGTGGATCACTTCATCACCCACTACGGACTGGTGACGATCGGCGTCCTGGAGGCCGTATTCATCGGCTACATCCTCAAACCCCGATTCATCCGCGATCACCTGAACCAACACCGGAAATTCCGCTTGACCGGCCGGTGGGACCTGGCGGTGATGGTCTTGATCCCCCTCATTCTCATCCTGGTCATCGGCCTGGATCTGTTAGAGGAATTGCGCGGCCCCTATGGGAACTATCCGTGGACGGCGATCCTTCTCCTCGGCTGGGGTTGGCTGGCCGTCCTCGCGGGCGGAGCGGCCTGGATGACTCGCCAAAATGGATGAGCAAAGGTCGGCGGGAGGCGCAAGCCCGCGAAAGGGAAGGACATAGACGTCTATCGGTCCACAGACGGAAGGATCCTCTCCTTTCCTTAGGAAGCCTTCAATAATCTGTAACAGAATATTTTCGACCGGAAGTGGAGATTCGGCTTGAAGCCGGATCAATTCTCCTGAATAGTCTAAGAGCAGGCGATGGAATCCCGGGAGACCAATGACCGGATAACCTT
>JASLXW010000201.1:0-1979 GCA_030740135.1 Nitrospinota bacterium | reverse complement strand
GCGGGCCTCTCAATCCACGGTCAGGCGGACGTTGCATGGGGCGGATTCCGAATATGGTGACAGTCGGCGGAAGGGCGTCCTCCTTAAAGCCGGGCGAGCGCCGCCCAGTTCTTCGAGACCATCGACATCGAGGCCGGCGCGCGAAAAAATTTGGAATTTCGGATAGATGCCTCCAAATTTCAGCTACGACCCCATCTGAACAAGTTCGGCGCCCCCTGCCAAGGCGGTCACTGATAAGGAGAAAACTGGGGAGGGAACATTCTGACACCCAGTTCAACTTTCGCAATGCGCCTGACCCTTCGAAAGAAAATCTTCTTCTATACGGCCGTTTTGATCGCCGGCGCCATTGCGATCACCTTCTTGATCCTGGGCCGCGGGATCGAGACCGACCTCCGCCGATTCGCCGAGGAGAACCTGATCAAGACACGTTCGGTCTTCCGTGAATTGGAAAAGGCGCGCTTCGACCGCCTCGTCTCCCTCGCCAACGTCATCGCCGAGGTCCCCGTCCTCAAGGCGGTGGTCACCACGGGGGACCCGGCCACCGTCGTTGAGGCGGCCCTCATTTATCAAAAAACCGCCCGAAGCGACTTGTTGATTGTCACCGGCCGGACCGGCCGGGTCCTGGCGAGAACCCACAACCCGTCCCAACATGGAGATTCCCTACGCGACAATCCCCACGTCTCCAACGCACTGAAAGGAGAGGTGGTCGTGGGGACCCTATTTCACGGCGACTCGCTGTACCAGACAGTCGCCCGGCCCTTGACCCTCAGAGATCAGCTCCTGGGCGCGATTGTCTTGGGCTTCCGCGTCGGTGACCCGCTGGCCACGGAACTTCACAAGATGACGGGGACCGAAGTCGCCTTCCTCCTGGGCTCCCGAATCCTGGCCACTTCTCTTCAGCCTGAGAAAAAGACGGAGCTGGCCCGACTCCTGAACCGCCGTCTCCGCAAGGAGGCCCCCCCGCCCGCGGAGGCCATCGCCGCGAAGCCTTTCGAATTGACCTTGGCGGGAGAACCCTTCCTGGTCCTGTTGGAGAAGGTCACCGAATCCGGGACCGGGAAGGCGGTCATCCTGAGCATCATGAAGTCCCTGCGTCCATCGATGGCCGTCCGCAACAGCCTCGGAAAGAACCTTCTGTGGATGGGCCTGGCCTTCCTGGTCACCGCGATGGGGATCGCGTTTTCCTGTCCCGGACGATCACGGGTTCCCTGCGCTCCCTCCTTCAGGGAACACGCCGGATTTCGGCCGGGGACCTGAATCAACCCATCGAGACCGACAGCCGGGACGAGATCGGTGAGCTGGCCCGCTCTTTCAACCGGATGATGGATGACCTCAAGACCTCCAGGGCCCAGGCCGAGGACTACAGCCGACACCTGGAATCCAAGATCAAAAACGCGATGGACCGCCTCCGTGAAAGCCAGCACATCATCCTGCGGTCGGAAAAGCTGGCGAGCATTGGGAAACTGGCTTCGGGCGTGGCCCATGAGGTCCTGAATCCCGTGAACATCATCGGGATGCACTCCCAATCCTGGCTGCGGGACACCAACATTGAACCCAAACTCCGCAAGAGCTTCGAGGTGATCGACGAGCAGGTCCACCGGACGGCGCGAATCACCGATGGACTCAGGCGCTTCTCCCGGCAAACCGAGCCCGAGCGGAACCGGATTGATCTGCATGACCTTCTGTCGGAAACCCTTCACCTGGTGGCCCACGAATTGCGTCTCCAGGAAATCGACGTCGTGCAAGACCTGGAATCCAATCTTCCGGAGGTTCTCGGCGACAAGGACCAGTTGGCCCAGGTCTTTCTGAACCTGCTCACCAACGGCCAGGACGCCATGCCCGACGGGGGCCGGCTCAGCCTTCGCGGCCGATGCGGAATCCCCGACGGCCTGATGGCCGCCGGCGGCGGACTCGGTGAAAAGAGATCCGGGAACGGAGACAACGGAACAGTTGTCATCTCGGTGGAAGACACCGGCGAG
>JASLXW010000200.1:3499-7326 GCA_030740135.1 Nitrospinota bacterium | reverse complement strand
TTTCTAGGCCAATCCAGTCCGAAAGCTGTACGAAAATCCTAGCCCTCAAACTGCACCGGCTTCAGGGGGGCAGGTCACATCCATGACGAGCGTCCGATGGAACGTTAAAGAACGCGCGAAGACCAGTAGGCCCAGGGGTTCTCCCAGAAGGAAGGGCGATTCAGCCGAACCGCCTTGTCACTGTCGATCTGCGCCTGGGGAAGCGGCTTGGGCGTCCCCATCCGGCTCGCCTCGGCGACGAGCTTCGCCGTATGCTCGAGGCTGAGCATCAGGGCCACGGCCTGCTCGAGGAATTTTCCCGCCGTCACGGCCCCGTGGTGGGAAAGCATCACCGCCGGGGCGTCCCCCATGACCTCGGCGATGTCCTCGCCCATCCGCTGGGATTCAATCTGCTCGGAGCTCGGATACACGGGGACCTTGGGCGCGAACACCGTCCCCCAATGGCCCACGGGCAGGATGTCCTGCCCGGCAATCGTACAGGCAACGCCGCAAAAAGGATGGGCGTGAACGACCGACCCGACATCGGGCCGGGTCTTGTAGACGCCGGAATGAATGAAACGCTCGCCCGGCGGTTCGAGAATCCCGTCCACATGATTGCCATCCAGATCGATGACGCTCAGGTCATCCACGGTCACCGTCTCGAACACCTTTCCGACGTGATGCAGATGGCCCAGGATCAATATCCGGTCCCCTTCGGGCAGCCTGACGCTGGCGTGACCCAGGTTCATATGCAGGACCCCCGCCGCGGCCATGATCTTGTGGGCGAGAACCATCTTTTCTTTCAACTCCCGGAGATCGGTCGACATGGTCCCTCCTTCGGGTGAATCATGGATTCAAAGAAGCCGCCTCCGCCCGCGGACGCCGGCCGGGCCCCCGCCGGGAAGCGGATCCCCCCCCCTCCCGGACCGGAAAGCTACTTGAACGCCGTAAATGTCAACAGGGTGTTGGTTTCCCGAATGGACGGAATGCCGTGGATCTTGTCGGGTATGACTTCCCCGAACTGGTCGTAATCGTCCACCAAAACCTTGGCCAGGATGTCATAGACACCCGAAATGGAGTGGACCTCGGTCACCTCTTCGATATCCATCAGTCGGCCGGCGACCCGCTCGACGGCGCCCACCTCCACCTTGATCAGCAAATACGCGATCCGCATCGTTGATCTCCCCTGTCTCCCTGAATCAGCAAAGGCGCACCCCTCAATTTGCCACGGATCTCGGGCGCTCACAACCCGGCCGCCGCTCAACCCGCGTCCGCGCCGGGAGGATCCACCCGGTCCGGGCAGGTCAAAACCGATTCAGCCGAGGAGAATTTTCCGGAAGATTTGTGTGTGGACGAGACAGGGGAACTTCTTTTCCGAGCTCTCGATAAAATTCCGCACCAGCAGGGTCTCCGCCGTTTTTCGGCCGATCAAGATCTCTCCCCAGAGATGGGGCTGATACCGGGCGATGTTGCTCAGATAGAACATCAGCAGATAGTGGAGCTCGACTTCGGAGAATTGGACCCGCCCCCCTTTGGATGAGGGCAGCGGGCAAATCAGGAATTTCTCTTCATCAAGGCTCAATTCTCGGATTTGGGTGAGGACTTTTCCCCGCTCGTCAAGCTCGCCGCTCCGGGCCCGGCTGACCCAGACTTGGACGGGGCGATCGCCGTTCACACCCTGGAACGCCTCCGTCAAAAGCCCGGGCAACCGCTCCGGCCTCAGCGTCCCGCCACTCTCCGCTTCGATTTGGACCCACATTGTCCCTTCCTTGCTCTCTTTTCGAACGCCCGCCTGAACCAGCCGGATGCAATTCATGTCCGCATCCGAGAGGTCGTAGACGTACAGACAGTTGTAGTACAGGTCGGGGAGACGGGTGAAGACATCGAGCAATGTCAGGGGCGTCTCCCTGGTTTTTTCGCCGCTGATGATGGTGTGCATCTGGGGGAAAAGACCGTTGCGCGCCACACGCAGCCGCCGGTCGGCGAGGCGATAGCCCGAGGGGTTGCGGTCCAGCATCTTGACGCCGTGATAGAGATCCTCCTGGTCGGTGAAAAAGTCCGGCGAGACCAGGGTGATCAGCGCCCGGACGAAGGACATCATCCCGCAATAAAGAAGGAGCGGTTTGGTCAACAGGGTGGCGCCGCGGGCCGAGGCGAAGTATTCCCTCGCCTGCTGCATGTTGAAACAGATGTACGGCAAGTCGTAGCGGTAGAGAAATTTTCGGTTCTGGTACGCGGGGTCGCGAAAATCGAGGCGCTCTTCTTCCAGCAGCTGGCGCAGGATGTCCTCGACGGCGCTTTCGTATTCCAACCCCACGAAATCAGACCAGACTTTTTCCTGGTCAAAATATTTCCGGAGGTCTTCAACGATGTAAGCGGCGGATTCGTCCATTTCAAACCCTGGAGGGACCCGGCGGAACCGGCCCCTCCCCCTTGAGTCCGGCCCTTCTCTCGATACCCGGGAGCGCCTTGGAAATACCCGCCGGACAGCCGTGCGCCTCCGATTTCGGGCGAATCCCGCCCACGGCCTATATTCCCCTTCAGGATCCGTGCCTCAATCAGGTTATCTCAAGACTTTTTTAAGCCTCGGCAAAGTCGCCGGCCGTGTCACGACGGCGCCGCGGACCGCCCGGTTCCTTGTATGAACGGGCGGCGAGGAATTTCGCCCCTTTCGGGTCATTTCTCAAAACGGTGCGCAAGATCAATGGGTTTCAAGGCTGAGCGGAATCCTCTCGCGGGTTGGAGGACCCACGTTGGAAAGAACGAGCTTGAACAGCCCCGGATTCACGGGAGCGGCGTCGAAATCACTCGCCCAAGGCGTTCTACAACAGCCCGGAGGAGAAAGGGGCGCCCAAACCTTTCCTTGAACTTTTCCCGCCCCGCTCCTATCATGACTTTGGACGGAGTTGGATCCGGTCCGCCGTCTCCCCCGGGAGGTCGACATTGGAGGACGGAAAAACCTGCCTTTATCCCGCGGTCTCAAAAAAACCGCTCCTGTCCCGATGGTCCACGCTTATCCTCTACGTGGCCGTGATCTTGGCCACGCTCCCGTTGATTCCCATTGTCTGGGTCCCCCTCCGAGATGGAATCGGTCCGCCGGCCACGACGGCCCTCTCAACGGTTCTGGGGTTGGGCGGGGCATGGATTTTGCTCAAAGTCATGAGGGTCCTGACCCTGCGAAAAAGCTGGTCTCCCCTCCGAGGGCTGATGCTCGGCGTCAGCGCCTCGGTTTTTCTCTTTTTCCTCTGGCGCCTCGAAAACCCGGTCGAAAAGGTCCACTTTTTCCAATATGGCTTCCTCAGCTTCCTGGCGTATCACTGCATCGGAACAACGTGGCAAGGCCTGGGAATCTGGCCTTTGCGGACGGCAACGGTCGGTCTGGCCGCCGCCGTGGGACTCCTCGACGAGGCGATTCAATACCTTCTGCCGAACCGCTTCGGCGATATGAGAGACGTGGGGTTCAATCTACTGGCGGGGGTGATGGGACTTGTGATCACCACCCTGCTTCAAGACAACCGGCGCCGGGAGCGCTTTGCTGATGGAACCTGCTGACCCCGGACACGCGAACAGGCGCCGGCGCGCGATCATCGCCCTCGGAGTCGCGGCGGCCGTTCTCCTTCCCATGCTTTCAGACCAGGCGGCCGGGCCGGCCTTTGCCCAAACCCGGGCCGCGTCGAAAACCAAGCGCCGGACCCCGCCCGCGCCCAGGGGAATCCCGTCCCTGAAACGGAAGATGGCCCGGCGCCTTCGGGATGCCTGCGTCCGAAAGAACCGGGTCGGAATCCGGGCATTTTCCTTGAAATCCCGAAGGGTTCTCTTCGACCTGCGGGGAGAAGAACAATTCATCC
>JASLXW010000200.1:0-3489 GCA_030740135.1 Nitrospinota bacterium | reverse complement strand
GACAACCGCGACGGCATTTCACTACCTCAAGCCGGATTACAAGTTCAAGACGAACGTGTACACCACCGGCCGGTTTTCCGCCGGAAGGCTGTCGGGGAGCCTCTACCTCAAGGGATTCGGAGACCCGAGTCTGGTTAACGAGGAGCTCTGGATCCTGGTGAGGACCTTAAAGCGGCGGGGGCTGCGGGAGGTCCGCGGAGATATTGTGGTGGACGACAGGTACTTCGACGGCGAGCGATTCGTCCCGGGGACGAACGGCGGCCGGGGACTCCGTCCTTTCCAGGCCCCGCATGGCGCCGCGTCGTTGAATTTCAACACCCTCGGCGTTTACGTGGAGCCCAATGCGGTCATCGGCAAGCCGCCGCGCGCGGTGGTCGAGCCCGTCTCGTCCTATATCCAGCTCATCAACAACGCCAACACCGTCAGCCGCCGCCACAAAGCGCATATCCGGCTGCGGCGGGCCGCCCACGCGGACGGCGACCTGATCATCCTCGAAGGCCGCATCCCCGCCGGAAGCCCTCCGCGCCGCTTCTGGATCAACATCACCACACCCACCCTGTACCTGGGACACACCTTCCGGGAATTCCTGGAGTGGGAGGGGATCAAGGTCAACGGAGAAGTCCGTCGGGGGAAAACGCCTCCGGCGTCCCGCCAACTGGCGAGCCACATGTCCAAACCCCTGGCCATTATCCTTTGGGACCTCAACAAGTGGAGCAACAACTTCATCGCCGAACAGGTTCTCAAAACCCTGGGCGCGGAAATCCTGGGCGCGCCGGGGACGCGCCGGAAAGGGCTCGCCGTCGTCAACCGGTACATGAAACGGCTGGGCTACGGCCCCGGGTCGTTCGCCGTGGACGACGGCGCGGGGCTGTCGCGAAAAAACCGGATCAGCCCGGCCCAGCTCGTCCGCGTGCTGACGGACATGTACGACGACATCCGCTTCCGCCCCGAGTTCGTGGCCTCCCTGGCGGTCATGGGCGTTGACGGGTCGGTGAAAAACCGGCTGGACGACACCCCGGCCGAGCGGAGAATCCGCGCCAAGACGGGCACGCTCAACGGCGTGGACACCCTCTCGGGGTACGCCTTCAGTCTGGCCGGAGACGTCATCGCCTTCTCCATCCTGATGAACGGAAGCCGCTGCTCGCACTGGCGGATGAGACGGCTTCAGGATCAGATCACCCTCGACCTCGTCCGCCTGGACCGGCGCGCCATCGCCCGGAAGAAACCCTCCCGCAGAAGAACCCCATGATCTCCGGCGGCCGGGCCGAAGAACCCGGCGGCGCGGAGCGTGAATGGCGGCCCCCCCCCCCCTCGGCGCCGGAGGACGCGAGGCGTCTCGCCCGCGCGCTGGACCTCCCTCCCCTGGTCGCGGAGCTCCTGTGGAGCCGCGGCCACTCCCGGGTCGAGACCGCTCAAAGTTTCCTGGACGCGCCGATTGAGACCCTCCATGACCCCTTCCTCCTGATGGACATGGACCGGGCGGTGGACCGCACGAGCCGGGCCTTGGCGGATAACGAGCGCATCATCGTCTACGGAGACTATGATGTGGACGGTCTGTGCGCAACGGCCTTGCTGGTCCACTTCTTCCGGGAGCTGGGGCAGGAGGTCGAGTCCTACGTCCCGGACCGGCTGGAGGAAGGATACGGCCTGAACCCGGAGGCGATCCTCGGCCTCGGCGCAAAGGGAAAGGGCCTCCTCATCACCGTGGACTCGGGGATCTCGAATCCCGACGAGGTGGAGAGCGCGCGGGCCGTCGGCCTCGATGTGATCATCACCGACCATCACCAGCCGCCGGACCCCCTGCCCCGCGCCCTCGCCGTCGTCAACCCGCACCGGCCGGGCTGCGCGTATCCCGACAAGTCGCTCTGCGGAACCGGGATCGCGTTCAAGTTCGTCGCGGCGCTCCGCCGCGCGCTTCGGGACGCGGGGCGGCCCGGGACCCTGCCCAACCTCCGCAGGACCCTCGACCTGGTCGCCCTGGCGACGGTGGCCGACGTCGCCGACACGCGCGGCGAGAACCGCGTGCTCCTGCGCCACGGTCTCCGCGAGCTTGCCGGCTCGACGCGGCCGGGACTGCGCTCTCTGATCCGCATGGCGGGGACCGCACCCGAACCGGACGGCCCGGATGGAACGCTTCGATACGCTCAGGTGGCTTTTCAACTCGCCCCGCGCCTCAACGCCGCCGGGCGGCTCGGAAAGGCAGACCTCGCCCTGGAGCTTCTCCTGGAGACCGACCTCGCGCGGGCGACCGAATCGGCCGCGAAGCTGGACCGGATCAACGCGGAGCGGCAGAACATCCAGGAGGAGGTCTATCAGGATGCCCGGCGCCGGGCCCCGGCCGGCCGCTTGCACGGGGACGGGCCCATCGTCCTGTGGGAAACGGGCTGGCACCCGGGGGTCCTGGGCATCGTGGCCTCCAAGCTGGCGGAGGAGTTTCATTGTCCCGTCATCCTCATCGCCTTGGACGGCGCGCTCGGAAAGGGTTCGGGCCGCACCGCCGGAGCGCTGCACCTCCAAGGGGCCCTGGCCGATTGCGCCGATCTGCTGGAAACGTTCGGCGGCCACCAACAGGCGGCCGGCCTGACCCTTCGGACCGAGCGCCTGGAGGAATTCGCCGAGCGATTCTCGCAGATCGTTCGGGAGCGGACGGCCCCGGAGGACGGGGTCCCGGCCCTGGAGCTGGACGGCCGGGTCGGGCTATCGGACCTGACGCTCGAAACCATGCGGGCCCTCGAGCGGATGGCGCCCTTCGGTCCGGGGAACGCCCGGCCGGTTTACGCCGCGGAAAGGTTGCAGGTCGTCGGCGGAATCCGGGCGGTGGGCCGGGAGGGGCGCCACCTGAAGATCGAGCTTCACGACCCCGCCTCCGGCCAATCGGCGGAGGCCATCGGTTTCGGCATGGGGAGCGACGACAGACTGGATTTCCTGAACCGGCCCGGCGAGCTCGTGGACGCCGCGTTCGAGCCGGAGGTCAACCGGTGGAACGGACGGGAAAGCCTTCAGCTCGTCCTCAAGGATTTGAGGCGGTCGGCCGGGTCTTAGCCGACCCCGGCTGAAACCTTCCTTGAAGGTCCGAAGCGCATGCAAGCCCCCGAATTTCTGATCGAGGTCCTCGACCGGCTCCAACACACCCTGGAGACCGCCGTGAACGGCCTCACCGAGGAGGACCTGGCCTACCGGCCCGATCCCAAGGTGAACCCCATTCGGTACATGCTCTGGCACATGTCGCGCGAGGAGGACTATGTCATCTCCGAGTTCGACGAACGGGCGCAGGTCTGGATTTCCGGCGGCTGGAATGAAAGGTTCGGCAAGCCGGCCGACCCCGAATACACCGGATACGGCTTCTCTCCCGAGGAAGCCGGGGCCTTCACGATCCCGGATCTGGAAATCGTCATGGGGTACAAGGCGGCCGTGCGGGAGGAGACGGTCCGGTTCTTCAAGGGCTGTTCGGACGCGGATTTCGACCGGGAGATGAAGCGCGAGGTCGCC
>JASLXW010000001.1 GCA_030740135.1 Nitrospinota bacterium | reverse complement strand
ACCGCTACTATACGAACGACTTCATCGCGAAGGACTGAAACGAAAGGAATCCGGCTTAGAAGCCCTGGCGCAGCGAAAATCGATGGTGTAAGACCGGTTGAGCGGTTTGAACATGTTCCGGGCTTCGGGAGATTGGTGACGTTGTGGACCGCTCCGAGGGCGGGATCGGCCGCCGCCGTTCCGGACCGGTTTCATTCCGCCAGACACAGGAGGAGGAATTGTGGCCGTGACCCAACCTGCCCAGGAAACGCCTGAGGCGAAAAAGGTAGACGAGGGCTGGGTGCAAACAACCTGCATCCTCTGTCTCAATTGCTGCGGCATCCTTGCTCACCGCAACGAGGAGGGCTACGTCGACCAGATCGTCGGCGACCCGAGAAACCCCAACAACGAAGGGAAAACCTGCGCCAAGGGGAACTCGGGGATGGAAGGTCTCAGGCCCGAGGTCAGAGTAACAACCCCCTTGCGAAGGACCAACCCGGAACGGGGAATCGGCATCGACCCCGGTTTCGTTCCCATCTCCTGGGACGAGGCCCTGGACGAAATCGTGAAGCGGCTCAAGGAAATCCGCGAGGAAGACCCCCTCGGCCTCCTGGTCATGACTTTCGACATATTCAATATTCAGGGATCCCTCGTCCCCGGTTTCGTCAGCGGTTTCGGAGCACCGGGATTCACCCCGGGGTCCGCTGATATCTTCTGCGGGAACAACAAGCATCCGATGTACTGGATGACGCAGAACGCCTTCGATGGGGCCCCGGACTCCGCTCGCACCGAGTACATCCTCCACTTCGGCTCCCAGTTCGGTTCGGTGATCCACGGCGACACGATGAAAAGCGCGCACGAGCTGGCGGGAAAACGATCCGGCAACCTGAAACAGGTCGTCGTGGACCCCGTGTGCGGGCTGGCCGCCTCCCGGGCGGAAGAGTGGGTGCCCATCCGTCCCGGCACCGACGCCGCGCTCATCCTCGGCATGGTCAACCAGATGATCAACGAGAACGGGCACTACGACAAACCCTTCCTAGGGAAGTACACCAACGCCCCCTACCTGATCGGGGAGGATGAGCTCTACGTTCGCGACCCCGAGACCGACAAACCTCTCGTCTGGGATGCGGCCTCCGGCTCGGCGAAGCCGTTTGACGCCGACGTGGGAGAGTTTGCGTTGGAGGGTTCCTACGAGGTCCACGGAAAGCAGGCCAAGACGGCGTTTCAGGCCCTCAAGGAGCACGTGACCCGCTATACGCCGGAGTTCGTCGAGGAGGTGACCACGGTCCCTCAAGAGACCGTCCGCCGCCTCGCCCGCGAGTTCGGCGAGGCCGCCCGCATCGGTGAGACGATTGAGATCGACGGCGTCGAGCTTCCCTACCGCCCCGCCACGGTGACCTGGTGCCGGGGTTTCTCGGCCCACAAGCACGCGTTCCTGTCGGGGATGGCCGTCGTCCTCCTCCCCATCCTGACCGGAGGCATCGATGTCCCCGGCGGCCTTCTGGGTGATCCATACGCCACGATAGGCACCACGACCTACAAGACCTCCGGCCAAAAATACAGTTGCACGGCCAGTCCGGATGGGCTCATTGCATCCGGTGTCCGTGGCGTGGGGTCTATTGGCGGAGGAACCACCGGCGGCCCTTATCCACCCCGCAAAGTCCGGCCGCCCCTCACGCCGGAGATGTTCCAGCTTGTTCCAGTCGGCACCTACAGCCCGATTTTCTATTTGCTCACCTCCGAGAAGGAGGACGTGTACAAGCCCCCCCCCTTCCCCAAGATGCTCATTCAGTATCAGGCCAACTTCGTCAAAACATCGGGACCACCGGACGTTGTAGAGCGGTTCCTCAAGCGCATCCCTTTCATTGTCAGCATCGCGCGGCGAATGGAGGAGACGACGGAGTTCGCCGATATCGTCCTGCCGGACCTCCATCACCTGGAGCGGCTGGTTCCATTCGCCTTCAGCCACTACGCCGCCGGCGAAGGTCCGGTCAAGAAATACGGGGCGAAGCCCGTGGTGCATCCCCCCTTCGATCACCCCTTCGAAGGGGAATACGTGGACGTCACGCAGGTCTTCCTGGAGCTGGCCAAGCGGGCCGGATTCCTGGGCGAGGTCTACGAGGCCATCAACACCTTCTCGGGGCTCGCGCCGGAGAACCGTCTCGACACGGAGCCGGGGTCCGAGTACACCTACCCGGAGATCGTGGACCGCCTGCTCAAAAACGAGATGGGTCCGGACCACGGTCTGGAGTGGTTTCTGGCCGATGGCCTCTGGATCGGCGAGAAGGAGATCGAAGAGAAATACCCGCGCTCCTTCATTACGCCCCGGTGCCAGGTCTACTTCGAGTTCATGAAGCGCGCCGGCGAGGACGTCCGTCAGGTCACCGGGGACCTCGGCATCCCCTGGGATACACAGGATTACCAGGTCCTGCCCGATTGGAAGCCGGGACCAGCCTATAAGCGACAGGCCCCTCACAACCTCTGTGTGATCAACATGAAGGTGCCGAACCACGCCCACTCACATACGCACAGAAATCCGTTTCTTCAGTCGCTTTCCGCCCGTCACGACGACCTGCGAACGGTGTGGATCAATACCGGGACGGCGGCGGAACGGAACATAGCGGACGGGGATTTGGTGGTTATCGAGACCTTCGAGGGAAGGCGGCAAAGGGCCACCGCGAGGGTTACGCAGCTCGTTCACCCCGAGGTCCTGGCGACGCAGGGCTGCGGCGGCGGGTGGATGGACCCCGCCGGCCGACAGGAGGTCAACTTCAACGCCCTGCTCGCCATCGATGAGGACCACATCGATTTTGTCAGCGGCGCGCTCGACGCCCATGTCGCCGCCCGGGTCTTCAAGGCGGACTAAGGAAGGAGGAGCGCGATGCCCCGCTGGGGGATGGTGATCGATCTCACCAAGTGTGTGGGGTGCGACGCTTGCACCGTGGCTTGCAAGTTGGAGAACCGGACGCCGGGGGACATCTGGTACGCGCCGGTGGTGCATGAGGAGGAGGGAACGTACCCGAATGCACGGATGGTGTTCCTGCCGATGCTTTGCATGCATTGCGAGGACGCCCCGTGTGCGAAGGCGTGCCCCACGCTGGCCCTCAAGCGCCGGCCCGACGGGATCATCATGTACGAGGAAGAGAAGTGCTACGGCTCTCGGGCCTGCGTGACCGCCTGCCCTTATGACGCGGCGCATTTCTTCGAGGGCGAGCAGGAAAGAATGGGGTCAGGTCTTGAATTCAAACATCGACGCCATGGAAAATCTTGCGGCGTTATTCGACCCCAATCACGTGCTGGACCATAAAGCCGTTCCGCAAATCGAGGGCCATATTTTGAAATGTAAGTCTTGCCCGCCATTCTGCCGTGTGAACGTCGCTCTCCAAAATATTAGAATGTAAGACCTGACCCCGATCTTCTGCGATCTTCTCGCGGTTTCATCATGACGCCTTCTTGAGTTGGACATCCACTTCCAGGCCGAGGGCGCTGAAGGCGGTCTCCATCGTCCCCATTTTCGAGTCGTGGTGAGGGTTCAGCGTCCGGGCGACCCTCTCGAAGTTCCAATGCAGGCGGCGGGCCATCTTCGCACGGTTGACCCGCTGTTCCCTTTTTGATCCACAGATGTTGGACCGGCCGGTGGAGTACTGATCGGCAGACAGAAAATCTGTGTCCATCTGTGTAATCTGTGGATATCTGATTTACTGCTCCAGGGAACTCAACGCGGGAAGTTTGTATCGGGGGCTGTCTGTCCCCACCCCCCCTCTCAGGCCTCAACCCCCGGTTTCCCCAGCGCCCTACGGGCTCCCTCCGCCAAGGCCCCCTCTTGCTTTTGTTCGTTCATCGCGACACTCTTTTCAGCATCCATCATGGATCATTCGAGTGTCCAACAAAACCATAGGGCGGGGGAACGGTAAGAACCGGACCCGATTAACGGCCGATTCAGGACGGCGGCTCGACAGGATTGCCAACAAATGCGCAGTTGCCGATCGCTACCGGAATCTTTCGGTCAGCCGTCGCCGAGTCCGTACTTTTCCCATTGGTCGGCGGCCCGATCCAGAAATTTTTGCGGCGGCAGGGATACGTCCGGGAAATCGAGCCATGGCTTGGTGGCGTCGATCAGAATCTTTGAGCTGCGTTTTTCCCAGATGTCCTCGTCGCGATGGCCCGCGGAGGGGTCCTGGAGGACGGGGGCGGTGTTGGGGATGGTGAACATGTCCCGGTGGGGCTGGACCCGCCAGGCCAGCGCCCATTCCCGCTGGAAGGGATCGCGGATGTCCACGTCCTCGTCGGTCACGACGATCCACTTGGCCAACGACGGGTGATGCGTCCAGGCGGCCGAGAGTACCTGCTGCGCCTGGCCCGGATAGGATTGCTTGATTTTGACCCAGCAAATGGCATAGCTCCCGCCGGACTCGGGCAGGTGAACGTCCTCGATGCCGGGAATGCACAGATCCTGCGCCAAGTGCTTGAAGATGTGGCTTTCTTCCAGCGTGGCCCGGATGAGGCTCGACTCGCTGGGCGGCATCTGGCTCAAGAAGGCCTGGCTGATCGCGTCCTTGCGATGGGTGATGCAGTCGATTTCGAAGATCACCGATTCGTAGGGTCCGCCCATGTATCCGGAATATTCCCCAAATGGGCCTTCCGGCTCCCGGACCTCCGGGGGAATGTGGCCCTCCAGGACGATCTCGGCCCGAGCGGGGACTTCGACGTCGATGGTCTTGCACTTGACCAGTTCCACGGGATTTCCCCGCAGCGCCCCCGCAACGGAAAGCTCATCGGTTCCCAGCGGGGTTTTCGTGATGGCGCCCATGAGAATGGCCGGCTCGACGCCCAGCGCCACGGCCGTGGGCATAGGCTCGCCCGCCTCCCAGTACTGCGCGAAGTGAACCGCTCCGTGCTGGCTGGGATGCTCCCATAGGACGCCCGTTTTCCGCGGACCTTTGAGCTGCATGCGGTATACGCCGACATTCCGGATGCCGGTCTCCCGGTCTTTCGTGATCTGGCACGCCGAGGTCAGGAACGGGCCAGGGTCCTTTCCGGGGGTCCAGGTGGGAATGGGAAACCGGGTGAGGTCGGCTTCATCGCCCATCAACACAACTTCCTGGCAGGGCGCGGCCCCGTTTCCCATGACCGCATCGACGGGATGGCTCAAAGCTTGGTGCCATTTCCGGTTGACGGCATCGAACCCCTCTTCAATGCCAAGAGCCAGCCGGTACACTCCATCACCCCCGCCGACGGTTCCCACGACGAGGCGTTGACCCTCATAGCCTTTGATATTGCGGAACCCCAGCGCCCCGCGCACCGTTTTGTGGACCCGCGCAAAGTACGTCCGGGTGACGACGCTGATTTCCCAGTCCTTGTCGACTTCGGCGTCGACCCAGCGGATGAGGTTTTGCTCCTCCAGGTCACGGATGAAATCTCTCAGATCTTCGTGGGGCATGGCGTAAGCTCTCGGTGGGCGGTTCTTGGATTTTCTTTTCGGGATTTAAGACCTGCTGAAAGCGCACTCCTGCGGAGCGCTCAGTCTTTGGTTTCCTGCATACTTTCGAACTTGCCGGAGAGCTCGACCTGGAGGATGAGGAACTCCGGGTCGGTGTGGGTCCGGGGCCGGGGGATGTCGATGCGCTGGTCCAGGTGGATCTTCGAGGGCTTCTGGGTGAGGAAGAGGATGCGGTCGGAGAGTAGCGCCGCCTCGCTCAGGTCGTGGGTGACGAACAGGATGGTCACGCCGGCCCGCCGCCAGATCTCGATTAGGTCCTGGCGCAATTTCTTGGCCGTGATCTCGTCGAGGTGGCTGAAGGGTTCGTCCATGAGCAGGATGTCCGGCTCCAGGGAGAGGGCCCGCGCGATTCCCACGCGTTGCTGCATCCCGCCGGAGAGCTCGTGAGGATGCCGGTCCATGTAGTCTTCGAGCCCCACCAGATCGAGGTAATGCCGCGCCCGGGGTTCGGCCTTCTTCCGGGCCTCCGGGCTGTCGTGGACGAACAGGACGTTGTTGAGGGCCGTTTTCCAGGGAAGGAGCCTCGCCGACTGGAACACATACCCGAACTCCACACGGTCCCCCTTGGCGCTGTAGAACCGGATGTCCCCCTCGGTCGGGTGTTCGAGGCCGGTGAGAATGTTCAGGAGCGTGGATTTTCCGCACCCGCTGGGGCCGATGAGGGTGGTGAACGAGCCCTTTTCCACCGTGAAGCTCATCCCGTTGATGACCAGGAGGTTTCCCCCCCCATCGACGGGGAACTTCTTGACCAGGTTCCGGAGCTCGATCAGGGTTTCCGCCATCACACCCTCATCTCAGGATCGCCTGGGCCCGCCAGGAGAGGACCCGGCGCTCGATGACGCGGAAGACACCGTACTCCAGGAGAAGCATCAGAACCGTGAAGATCACCACCCAGCCCAGGACGTGGCGCATGTTGAACAGGCCGTAGGACTGCATGATCATGTACCCGATGCCGTTGCTGGACCCGAATGCCTCGGCCAGGATGACGATCTTCCAGGCCACGGCGAAGCCGAACCGCAGGGACGCGAAAAAGAAAGGCATCAGCGAGGGGATGTAGATTTGCCGGACAATGGTGCGTTGCCTCAATCCGAAGGCCCGGCCCATGTCCACCAAGCTCTTGTCCACATCTTTCATCCCCTCCCAGATGTTGATGGTGATGAAGGGGAAGGTGATCATGAAGGTGGCGAAGACGGGCGTCAGCGTCTTGATGCCGAACCACAACACCCCGATGACCGCCCAGGCCAGGCTGGGGATGGTGAGACCGATGATGACGAAATCGCTGAAGAAGGCTTCCCAGTAGGGACGTACGCCCATCACGACGCCGATCGCCATGCCGATGACCATGGTGACGGCGAACCCGACGACGATCCGGAACAACGTGTCGCGAAGATGCCCGAAAAATTCGGAGTCCGGGATGATCTCCGTGATGGCGGCCTTGAAAACGACATAAGGGTCGGGCAACACCCCGGTGAGGCCGATGACCGAGGTCGTGATGACGCTACAAATCCACCAGAGGGCGAAGATCGCCACGATGGCCATCACCCGGGGATAGCAAAGGTATCGGACCAGTCCTTGGCGGTCTGCGCCCGCCTTTTTCTTCTGTTGGACCCGCTCGAGAATCGGCCGGCCTTCGATCTCCTTAACCTGCATTTCTCACGACCCGTTTGTTTTGCCGCCGATCATCCCTGCGTTGGCATCCTTTGAATTCGGATCTTGCCTTGAGCACAAGGTGTCCGCGCCGCGTCATCCGTTTCTTCCAGCGCAAGGGGTTGTGCCACAACGAGTTGACAGGATCAAAGAAGACTTACTCTTCTCTTTGTGAGAAATCCAGGTCAAAGGCTTCGAATTCCGCGCTCACGTCCAACTCTCCAAGGCCGTTGGCGCCAGTTCGGGTCAGGGACCCTGAGAGGTGAAATCCTCGCCGCCGCCCTTAAGCTTTCCGAATGCGGTATCACCATACCGATGGACCGTCTCCGATTCACTCCCCGGGCGGATTCGCCCTTTCCGGATGATGACGCACGAAGAGTCAAGTGGGTCTAATGGAAGGGGCGAGGCGCCCCGCGTGGCGGTGCGCCTCGCCCCTTCATCCAGTCGCCGGTTCTTGGATGGCGGTTCCGCGGACCGGTTTCATGCGAACGCGACCCAGGCGGTCAAGGCTTCGGGATGAGCTTCCACATCGCCTGGATCTCCGATTCTTTCGTCTTCCCGATGAGACCCAGCTTCGCCGCGACCCGGACGAACTCGTTTTCGCCCTCGATGTACTTCTTCGTCAGATAGGCGTCCTTGAACATGGGCCGGTGGTCTTTGATCCACTTCGCGAAGAAGTCGAACTGCGCTTCGGTCCCGCCCCCCCTTGTGACGAACTTTTTGTACTGCCGGACGAATTTGCCGGTGTTGTTGTTCGCGTACTCCAAGGCCTCCGTCCAGGCCTCGAGGATGGCGCGCGGGACGGTCGGGTTCTTGGCCAGATAGGCTTCCCGGGCCGCCCACAGCGTGACCGCCAGGCCGTAGTGGCCGGTGCGCTTCTCCCACTGCTCGGCGTACGTCATGTTATCGAGGACACGGAACTTCCCCGTCATCACCCCGCCCATGGTAAGGGGCTCGATGCTGGAACCGCTCTCGATGGAGCCGCGTTCCAGGAGTTTCGGCACGAGGGGGAAACTCGAGACGACGATCTTGAAGTCCTTCTTCAGGTCGAGATTGTAGAAATGCTTGATCAAGACCTGGTATTGAAGGGCGGCGGCCGTTGCCCAGCCGGGGATGCCGAAATTTTTCCCTTTCAGGTCTCTGATGGATTTGTAAGGCGAGTCGGCCCGCACGTAGGTTTCGATCAGTCCGGCCTGGTCCTTGCCGAACATCTTGACCTTCCAGCCCTCCTCACTTCTTATGCGGGCGATCTCGAACGCGGCGAACGCCGCCGCGTCGGCCGACTTGCCCGCAAAGGCCGCGAAGTCGTCTCGGGGGTACATGATCTTGAACTCGACGCCGTGCTTGGCCCCGTACTTCTTCCAGACCCCGGTATCCTCCATCCACGTGGAACACATCCGCATCAGCCCGAGGGGAAAGACGGCGAGTCGGGCTGTTGATTTTGCGGCCTCGGCGGCCGGAAGAACGCTGAAGCCCAGGGCCAGGGCGAAGACCACCCCCACCGAGAGAATCCGGATCAAGGCGCTGCATTTTCGATTCTTCATCGTTTCATCCTCCAGATTGCGTGAGAACTGAACCGGAATCCCCCATTTCCAATCCGGACAGACCCCTACCGCCCATTCGTTGCTTTTTGGCCCAATTAGATACCTTCCCACCGGACCTGTCAACTTCATTTCGGGCTCCTGAAACCCGGATTTGAGCGGAGTCCGCCATGGGAAAACCATGCCGCGCCGGCGTGTAAACGAGCTTGACCGCCAGGTTTGGAGTCTTCGGAATTTCGCCCTTGGAAATACTTTGGGGTCAGGTCTTACATTCCAACATCGACGCCATGGAAAATCTTGAGGCGTTATTCGACCCCAATTACGTCCTGGACCATAGAGCCGTTCCGAAAATCGAGGGCCATATTTTCAAATGTAAGTCTTGACCCCCATTTTGCTGTGTGAACGCCGCTCTCCAAAATATTTGGGGATTTTATTCCAGCTCAAGCCTCGTATGGTCTGTCGTGGGATTTGTTTTCTGGATTGTCGGTATCCGGCGGTATGGATGGGAACCGCTCTTCAAGATATCGCGGGACAAGTCCCGTGTGTACGTGTTGCTGGGAATGTTGATCTTGTCGGCCTCATTGATGCACCTCTTGGCGGTGGGCCCGGACGCGCGTTACCTCATCCCCTGGGTGGCGTCCTGGATCAGCTTCAACTTCATTGAGGCCGACATGGCGCTCGACTTATGGGGTCGAATGCCGGCGCAAGGAAATCCATGAGCGGGGATCGCCCCGGGCGAAAAGGGTTCTCGGCGTTTCGCCCCGACTCAGTGGGTCTTCATCCGCTCAGGCCGCCACATCACGGCATGACCCACCCGCCCGAGGCGCTCGTACCGGGCTTTGAGCCGATCACCCTTCTCCGAGATCTCGTAATCGACGATGGAGCCGTTCCTTCGGACGACCTTGAGGACGTTTCCCCGAAGGGTCCCGACGTCCCGCGTGAAACCGGCCTTCAGTCCCCACTCCTCGACCGCCCCCCAGGCGTAGAGGACGTGCGCCTTATTCCCCTCGATCCGCTCGACCACCAAAACGTGGTCCAGTTTGATGTCCCATGCGCCCACCCACTTGCCGGAAAACGCGGCCGCCTGTCGCGGCGCATCCGAGGAAGGGGGAATGACCTTGACGTCATTGGGAAGCGGAACGCCCCGGGGCGCACAACCGGCCATCGCCATGAGAACAACCAGTCCAAGCCCGAACAGAACGCGCCCCCGCCCCACGGGCCTATGCCTCCATCTCAGATCATCCGTCATGCTCGAATGCGTCTCCCGCCGCTCGGCCATTTTGGAAAATTGCAAACCAACCCTCAGACACAACGGCTCGTCGGTCCGCCGAACCTCGACGGCATCATATCCCCTTGGTCATGGATTTTCCATTCGACGAAACCCGAGGAGGTTGTTTGAAAACGTCGGGCGGAGCGGCGCAGACGCCGAAACATCCATACTATTCCCTCCGGGACCACGACGCATGCGTGTCGATTTGGTCGCCCGTGCTGATGAGGTGCTTCCTCTCCGGCCCTTCGCGCAAGGAGGCGATGCCGCCGGCCACTTTCGCGCAATGAACGTTTTCGAGGGGGGGATTGGGGGGACAGTTTCCAAAATGTCCCCCCAAGGTCGTTGCCTCTAAAACTTATGGAAATCCTTGAACTCCGGCGCACGGTAGTGGACCTCCCACGGGTCGGTATGGACATCGACGACATACGTCACATCGGCCGCCAGGGCGCGCTCGAGGGCGGGCCGCAGGTCGTCCGGCTTATCGACCCGCTCGCCCCTCGCCCCGTACGCCTCGGCCAGTTTCGCGAAGTCCGTCTGGCCGAAGTCCGAGCCTAGGTACCGCCCGGCGTGCTGGGCTTTCTGGAACAGCCGGAGGGCGCCGTACCCGCAGTCGTTGTAGACGACGACCACGACCGGGAGCTTCTCGCGGACCGAGGTCTCGATTTCCTGCGTCATCATCCCGAAGTCCCCGTCGCCGATGGGGATGACGACCTGCCGGTCCGGGAAGGCCAGCTTCGCCCCCAGGCCGGCCGGGAAGGCGTAAGCCATGGACCCCGTGCCCAGGGGCGCGATGTACTGGTCGGGCCGGCGGATCCTGATCTGGTGGGCGTACTGGGTGTGCATGCCCATCCCGACCGAGAAGATGGCGTCGTCGTCGCAGACCTCCATCACGTCGCGGGTGATGACCTGGGGTTTCACGGGGACGGCGTCCATGTCCGTGTCGTAGAACTTTTTCGTTTCGGCCGCGTGAAGCGCAGCCAGGGATTTGACGCGCGGGTGCTCCGCCCCCCGCTCATCCTCCAGCCCCTCGTCCTTGCAGAAGGTGAGGGCGTCGGCGAGGAACGCGCCCGAATCGGCCACCGCGCCGACCTCGACGGCGTACTGGCGGCCGACTTCGAGCGGGTCGCTCTCGACCTGGACGACCTTCGCCTCCTTGGAGATAAGCGACCAGTTGATGGTATTCACGTTGAGGAACCGGGAGCCCAATCCCATCACCACATCGGCGCGCCGCAGGGCCTCGTTGGCCGTGCTTCGCCCGAAGTGGCCGGCGATCCCGAAGCAGAGGGGGTGGTCTTCCGAAATGGCGCCCCGGCCCATCTCGGAAGTCACGATAGGAACCGCAAGCCGCTCGGCCAGCTCCACCAGGGAATCCGTGGCCTTGGACCAGATCACCCCCCGGCCGGCGAGGATGACGGGGTGGTCGGCCCCGGCCAGAAGCCGGCAGGCCCGCTCGACGGCTTCGGGGTCGGGCCGGGGGGTGTTCGCGACGAAGGCGGAGCGGCCTCCCGCCAGGGATAGGTCCGTTCTCTCGACTTCCACGGGCTGTTTGATGAGGTCTTTCGGAAGGTCCAGGTGGACGGGGCCGGGCATTCCCGAGGTCGCGACCTGAAAAGCGGTCCGCAGGAGCCGCTTGATGTCCTTGGCCTCGCGAAGCTGGTCGCTCCATTTTGTGACCCGCTCGTAGACGCCGTTCACGTTGAACTCGTGCCAGAGGTTGCGTCCCAGGCGGAAGGTGTCCATGTTCCCCGACAGGACGACGAGGGGAACGGCGTCCTTCTGGGCGATGTGCGTCCCCAGAACGCCGTTGGCGATCCCGGGCCCCACATGAAGCAGGACGCAGCCGGGCTCGCCGGTGACCCGGGAATAGGCGTCGGCCATGGCCGTGGCGCCGTGCTCCATCCGGCATGTGACGTAGCGGATCTCATCCTGCCGGTCGTACATGGCGTCCAGGATGGGGAGGACCGTGTCCCCCGTGATGCCGGTGACGAATTTGATCCCCTCGTCGATCAGGTGCTGGACGAGGTACTGCGCGGCGGTGTGGGGCATGAGCCCACTCCTTTCTCCCCCCCGGACGATTCGCGGAACGCCTCAAGTCTCATCGTCCACCACGGCGATGGCGCTGATCTCGACCATGCACCGGGAGTCAGTGGCGAGCTTCACCACTTCGACGGTCACCGTCGTCGGCTTGCTGCCCGTGAAATACTCCGCCCAGACCTCGTTCATCGCGTCCTGCCGGGACAGGTCCGTCACGAAGCGCGTGCACTCCACCACATCGTCAAAGGTCGCGCCCACGGCATCCAGGCCCTTCTTCATCCCCTCCAGGGCCGCCCGGGTCTGGCCGCCCAGGTCGGTCGGCATGTTGTCGAACTCTTCGGGGATGTGCGGGTGCGAGTGGTACATGGGGGCTGAGGTGCACCCGGCGATGAAGACGATCTTGCCCCGGTTGACCTTGATCACCGGAGCGTAGGGCATCCACTTGCTGGTGTCCGCACCCTTCCAATGAATGTGTTCAATGTCTTTGGCCACGTCCCTTCGCCTCCCTTCCGGTTGGATTTCAGGTTCCCCGGCGGTATCGGGTCGGACTGTGTCTGATGAGACCCCGATGATGTTCTCCACCGATGAGGTGTTGGCCCGGGGAGTGGCCTGCGGCGTCGGTCTCAGCCATTGTCTTTCTCCAGCCTCTCCCCCGGCGATCAAGCCCGGATGGTTCGTTCCGATCCCTTGGCGGCGGGGGTCTGCGACCAGGGTTTTTCGATGCCCACGAACTTTCGGAACTCCTCCGCCGTGGCGGGCCGGCGGCCCAGGTGATGGGCGATCTCCTTCGTGGCCTCGACAACCTCCCGGCTGGACTCGATCCTCTCGTCTTTGTGGGGGAACTTCCAGAGAGTGTCCTCCATGCCGACCCGGACGTGGAGGCCCAGGAGCATGGCCAGGGTGGACAGGAAAATCGTGGACCGCCCCGGGTCGCTCACCATGATGACGGACTCGGAGTCGATCTCCCGGATACGGTTGACGAGGAACAGCAGCCCTTCGGTCATGGCGCGGGGGTGGGGAAAGTACATTGTCCCCGGCAGGCCGGGCAGCAAGTGCCAGACCAGGGGCGGATCGATGAGGCCCGCGTCGATGAGGTAGCGCTTGGCGTTCTCGATGCTTCCCGTGTCGTGGACGTCGATGAGGGGTTTGACGCCGCAGTCGCGGAAGTACTCGGCCTGCGCCCGCATGGTGTCGGGGGACATGGCCCTCAGGTTGTCCCCCAGCAGCCCGGTCGAGGGGTTGACGATGGACATCTCGAAGAGGCCGTCCGTCACAGGTCCCACCGCCTCGGGGAAGGATGTTCCCGTCATGCACCCGCCGTCCACGACGATTCGGTCGCCGTATTTTGTCCGCAGGGGGTCGATGACCTTGTGGAAGTTCTCCAGGCTGGCCGAGGGCCGGCCCTCGTCGTCGCGGACGTGCATGTGGATGGAGATCGCGCCGAGGTCCACGCATTCCTCGATGGCGCCGCGGATCTCATCGGGAAGGATGGGAATGTTCGGGTTCTGCTCGCGATCGATGAAGACGCCCACCACCGCCACGCCGAGGACCACCACGTCGGGAACGTCCCACTTGGGCTGGTTGCGAAAATCGACAAACTTGTCCCCCCACATCATGTAATAGGGGGGGAGGACGTCGGCGTATTTCTTGACCATTTCCCAGCGGTCGCGAATCTCTGTCATCTGAGAGTGCCTCCTCCTTTTTCCATGCTTGGTTTTCCTTTCCAGCGCGCGTGACTTGTCCGCCAATCCTCCGGTGGCCAATAGCTTTTCAGCGAGGTGTCCGTACCGTTGAGCCAGGCCCGGGCGGCGACACCGATGATCGAGCTTTCGAAAAAGTTCCAGGGCTTCATCTCGTACTGATTCAGACCTCGAACGTGGAAGGGGTCTTTCTCGACGATCGCCCGGGCCCCTTCCTCCGTTTCGGTGAACAGGATGTAAAAGCCGGTGGGCGGCGCCCTTCCCAGCCCCCCCCCCAACGGGCCCGCAGCGAAGAGCTTTCCCGTGCGTTCCGATTCAAACTGGAACCGCAGGTGATCCTTCAAAACCTCCCGATGCAGTTCCGGCGTTTTGCCGGGTAAAGGCTCGGACAGCACCCAATAAAACGGTATGGTTTTCGGATGCGGCGAGAAAGCGCAAGCGTTCACCCACTTTCGAGGCGGCGCGGGCAGGTCATCCGGCTTGAAAGATCTCCCGCTCCGCCCGGCCCGGTCTCCGACCCGTCCGTTCAATGAAGTGATGAGACCCTCTCGGCTCAGCCGAGATAGGCACGGATGTCCCCGTCCACCGAACGGTGGATCTTGTCCAGGTCCACCGGCGCGTATTCCACGCGCCTGAAGCGTTCCCGCTCCTTGAACGGAACCGTTGCGTCGATCCCCATCTTTGTCCGGATGCCGTCTTTCGCCTTCCGGACGTATTCGTGCGTCGGCCGGCCGGGGAAAAGGTGCAGGTCGTGGGCCGCGTCGAAGCGCAACGCCAGGGCGTACTCCACGTCGTTCCAGGTCTTGATGTCGATGTCGTCGTCCACGACGATGATCAGGTCCACATATCGGTGGGCCTCCAGCGCCGCCTCAATGACCTTTTTGGGAAGCGTGTCATCCGCCGCGCTCCTTTTGGCGACAGAAACGACGATGTGGAAGAGATTGAGGCTTCCCGCCGTGACCTCGATGTCCACCACTTCGGGCACGGCGTCCTTGATCTTCCGCAAAACCAGATTCTCGAAGATGTATTTCCGGAGCCCGATGCCCGTCTCACTGTAGCCGATGTGGTAGATGGGCCGCTCGCGCGTCGTCATTGCTGAAACTGTGAAGACCGGCATGGGACCAGCGTCGGAGTACATCCCGACGAACTCCCCGAACGGCCCCTCGTGAACCGTCTCGCTCGGGTCGATGCTTCCTTCCAGGATGATCTCGCATTCGGCGGGGACATCGATGTCTACCGTCTTGCACGTCACGGTTTTCAGGGGTTCGCCCCGCAGGCCGGACGCGATGGACAACTCGTCCACCTCGATCGGCAGCGAAGAAGCCGAGGCGTAGAGCAACGAGAGGTCGGGGCCGATGCAGACGGCGATGTCGAGGGACTTGCCGGCGGCGCGGGCCTTCTCGACCAGGACGCCGAGGTGCCGGCCCCGGTCGAGGCGGACGCCGGTGCGGTCCGAGCCGACAAGCTGGAGACGGTGAAAGGAGGCGTTCGTTACGCCGGTTTCCGGGTCGCGCGCGACCACCACGCCCGCCGTGATGAAGCGGCCGCAATCCTCGGGCGCATACCGCAGGGTGGGAAGCATTTTTCCGAGGTCGATGCCCCCGATCACGACACGCTCCTGACAGGGGCCGCGGTCCACCCGCTTGGGCGGGATGGGCCGGGTGACGGCCCGCTGCATCAGGTCCCGCATACCCTGCGTGTCCTGCCGGAAGACGCACATCGTGTTGGCGGGCGAGCCCAGCAGGTTCGCGGCGAGAGGGATGGAATACCCCTTCACGCGCTCGAAGAAGACGGCCGGGCCGCCGGCGAACCTGTCGGCAATGGCGGCGACCTCCAACTCGGGATCCGCCTCGTGCGGGAAGAAGAGGAGCCTTCCCCCGTCCGCCAGGCGCTTCAGGGCGGTCCGGAATCGCGTATCGACTGTACCGGGCTCTCCCACAAATGCCTCCTCAGATTAAACCTAGCACGGAACGGCACGCCGCAGGTTACAGGATAACGGCAATCGCATCGACCTCGACCAGCATCTCAGGCTCGGCCAGATCGACGCCCATTACAAGCGTGCTGGGCGGTCCGTGGGGCAGGTACTTCCCCCATTCCTTGGCGTACTCGGGCCTGTCCTCCCTTTTCTTCAGGTAGATGGTCACCTTGACGATGTACTCCAGCGAGCTTCCCAATTCCTCCAAGGTCTTGCTCAGACTCTCGAACAGATATTTCAATTGCTCCGACACGTCCTTCCCCCGGACCTCTTGTGTCACAGCGTCTTTCGAGTCTTCCCCGGCAAGGTAAAGCGTGTTTCCGACTCGGCACGCCTTGGCGTACCGTCTTCGGGGTTCATGGTGAAAGAACTCGATATCCATGATTCAGCCCTCCCTTGACAGCATCGCGTTTCCGGCGATCCAACCGCGGTGGGAACCGAGGGGTTTCCCGACTACAGCGTCCAATCCCGGTAGCCATCCCCACTGAAGTTTTGATCGGCTGGTTGTAAGATTTTGGTGGTCATTCTTCTCTCGGTAAGACGAGGCTCAGCCACTCCCGCATTCAAATGTCTCCTCGATGCGTATGCTCTCCCGTAAGGAGTTTCCCACCGGACAGGTGGCGACCGCTTCCTCCAGGATCTTCCTGTCTTCCGGCGACAGGTTTCCCTGGATCCTGATTCGGGCATGAATCTTCGCGAGCCGCAGCTTCCGCTCTCGCGGGTCCAAGGGGCCGTCCGCCAGGATATTGGTTTTTCGAGAGAGTTCGACCTCGGCTCCGTCGTAAGGGATGTCATTTTGGATCGCTACGCCCCGCAGCGTTCCGATCATTCACCGGCCAAGTGCGCTCATGATGAGGCCGAAGGGGTTGGGTCCCTTGTTCGTTCCTTGAAGCCATTGGGGCTCGTCGATGATGAATTGGTGTTCTCCGCCAACGGTCGCCAAGGCCGAGAAGCCGTCCAGACTTCTCACGATGACACCGCGCTTATCCGAGTTGTTCTCCTTTGTTTCGGCCACGCCACTGCTCCCAAGATGAAGGTTCTGAATAACCGGGGACCGCTGTTCTTCCGGACCGCATCCTTGATGGATACGGCACAAGGCCTCCTACTCGTGATCGACGACGGCGATGGCCTGGATCTCGACCATCAAGCCCGGATTGCGTCCGAACCCGGACATCGTAATCAGGGCGCTCGCGGGAAACCCTTCTGGGAAGTCGCTCTTTCGAATCTCCGTGAAGCGATCCCCATCCCGCACGTCGCGCGATGTACACCCTCATCATCACGATGTCCTGAAGCCGTCCGCCTGTTTTCTGAAGCGTCCTTTCGAGATCCCGGAATGCGCCGTGGACCTGCGCGTCGAAGTCGCCAGCGAGCGAGTTGTCCTCCTCGTCCACGCCGCCGGTCGCGCCAGAAAGCCACACCATCCTTCCGCCTCTCGCCACGATGGCGGGCGAGTAACTTCACTCTTTCTGCCGGGCAACTCCCTTGACGTATTCCCGTGGCATGTCTCTCTCCTCGTGGGCGAAACCTCCTTTCCAGAAAGGTCCCTTTCGGGCCGCTTGGATCACAGTCTCTATGGTTAGTCGTTCCCGGCGAGGAAAACCGGATCGCCGCCTTCCGGATTTATGGCGTACAAACTCTGACCGATACGATTCGCCCACGCACGAAACCGAGGGCGCAGAACAGAGACCGGCGGGAGGGAAAATCCCCCCGCCAGCGGATGATCCTATGGCTTGACGAAAACGCCCGGCGTTGGCAGGAAATCGTTCGTATAGACATCCTCGGCCGGAAGCGTATTTTTCCCCATGGCCTTCGCCGCGAGGTCAACGGACCGTTGCATCTTGTCCTTATGCATGTATCCGATCCCGTACTTGACGGCCGCCTTTGTCAACATGAGCCTCATCACAACATCCAGCGTGGAGCTGGATGCCGTTCGGCTCTGCGTCGGATAGGACTTGAGATAGAGCGTAACGGTCTCTTTGCGATTCTCCGCCGCCCATTTCACTGACCTCAAATGGGCCGCCACAAGTCTTTTGACCAGACCAGGTTTGGTCTTGATGGTCGCATCGGACGTGACGATCCCGAGCCCGTAAATGTCCAGCCCGTAATCGGAGATGTTGAAGGTAACTGCGTCATCGCCCTTTTTCCTGGCCCTGGCCCTGATCACCGGAACGGTGGTTTGGTAGGTCCCAATGGCGTCGACCTTTTTGCCCAATAGCGAAGGATTCTTCAGCGCGGGGGCGAGGACGATATGATTGACCTTGAAGTTCCCGTGCAGCCGGCTGAATGCGGGCAGCAAACTGATGACCGCCCCTTTGGCCGTATCGCCGAGCCTCTTGCCGTCGAGTTCCCGCGGATGCTTGATGCCGGAACTCTTGAGGGTCACGATCGTGAGAGGACTTGCCTCGTATACGATCGCAACACTCTTCGCCTTGTTGCCGACCCTGTTGTTGGCATAAATGGCGAAGGGGTCCGCGAGGACGAAATCGGACTTTTTGGTCGCCAGTGCCTTGAGGGCGTTCCGCGATCCGTATCCGCGGGTAATGTTGATATCGATCCCCGCCTCTTTGTAAAAGCCCTTGTTTTTCCCGGCAAAGTATGGGGCGTGCGCCCCGTAGGGGATCCAGTCCAGTCCGAACTCAACCTTATCGGCCGACTGGGCGGGCGCCAGGAAGCCAAACATCGAGATTGCAACTAGGATCAGCCCGATGGTCTTGAAACGTATTGCAGTCATTGTCTCCCTCCGTTTTTCTTTGGGGTGGATGTCATCGACCGAACCCTCGATTCCCCCCCGCTGAAGCTCTTCTCTCTGTTTATTTCCCTCCAGAACCACTTCCTGGCAGGGCGCGTCGGACACGACGGTCGGAGGGATCCCCCCTCGGCTGATCAAGTCCGACCACAGCTCGGCCAATTCAAGGTAGTCGTCGCAGCCGAAGGCCCGGGCGATGCGGCGGCGGGTCCCGTAAACGTTCGTGAGGTGCGGCAGGTCGGAGCCTTTGACCCGCTCGAACAGAAGGGCCGGCCCGTCCTCCAGGGACGCCTTGTGACAGATGGCCCCGATCTCCTGATCGGGATCCACCTCAGACCTCGACGTGGGCCAACTCACCTTCTGCCCGGAGGTCATCCAGGAAGCTGCGAAGTTCGCGGTAGATCATGACGATTTCTCCGTTGGAATTGTTGTATGGAAAAATGGACGCCTGAGAACATGACCGGGATCATCCTCGCGAAAGGGCGCCGGAGGCCTTGGGAAGATTCCCGGACGGCGCCTTCTCCAAGCCCCCTTTCCCATGTCGCTTTCAGCGACGATGAGGCGGGGACGAGTCGAGTGGGCCAGAAAAGCGCTGGAATCAAAACTGATTTTACCATTCTCTGTTGACGATATAATACATGGAATCGCATTTTTGCCGCCGTCGTTTCAAGCTCGGAAGGCAACGGCTTTGATGTTCGTATTCCCCAGGGAGACCGGCCCCGAGGAGACATGTTGCCCCGGGAGCTTTCATCAGGAGAGCCGCACTCATGACGGAAGAGATCGACATCCTCATTCAGCATGGGCTGCTCGTCACCGTGGACCGCGAGCGCCGGATCATCACCGACGGGGCGATCGCCGTCCGGGGCGACCGGATCGTCGAAGTCGGGAAGACCGAGGACCTGAAGGAAAGGTACGAGGGGAAGAAGGTCATCGACGCCTCTGAGCGGGTCGTCCTGCCGGGGCTGATCGACTCCCACTTCCACGTCAGCAACGAGGGCCCCAAGGGGTACATCGCCGATGACGTTCCGGCCTGGGACTGGATGACCGACGTGGTCCCGCGGATCAACGCCTCCATGACGCCCGAGGACGAATATCTCCTCTCCCTGGCCGTCCTGATCGAGTGCGTCAAAACGGGCACGACCACGGCCTTCGAGGCGGGGACGACGAAACACCCCGATCAGCTCGTCCGGGCGATGGAGGAAATCGGAATTCGGGGGGTGGTGGGGAAATTCACCTGGGACCAGGTGGAGGAGCCCGCCATCCTGCGCTCCTCCACGAAGGAGGCCCTGGAGAACGCGGAGAAGGTTATCAAGTCCCATCACGGCAAGGGGAACGGGCGGATCAACGCCTGGGTCTCGCTCCTGGGGTGCGGGACGATGTCTGACGAACTTCTGGTGGGCGCCAAGGACCTGGCCGACCGCCTGGGCGTGGGGCTGAACTTCCACCAATCCACGGTGACCCGGGAGGTCGAGGAGTTCGTCGCGCTGAACGGCAAGCGGCCCATCGAATACTTCGCCGACCTGGGCGTCCTGGACAGGAGCGTCCACCTGATCCACATGGTCGATGTGAGCGACCGGGAAGTGGACCTGCTCGCCGAGCACGACGTCAAGATCGTGAACTGCACGGCGACCGGCCTCAGTCTCGGATACGGCCTGACCTCCCTCGGCAAGTTCCCCGAGATGATCGACAAGGGGGTCTGCGTCGCCCTGGGGTGCGACGGGGCCAACTGCTCCAACTACTTCGACATGGTTCGGGTGATGTACCTCGCGGCGGGCCTCTACACGGACGCCCGGACGGAGCGAAGCCTCATCCCGGGAGAGAAGGCGATCGAGATGGGCACGATCGACGGGGCGAGGGCGATGCTCATGGAAGACGAGATCGGTTCGCTCGAAGCGGGCAAGAAGGCCGACATCATCCTCTTCGACCGCCGGCGGCCCGAGTGGGTTCCCATGCTGAACGTGGTCAACAACCTCGTCTTCTCGGCCGACGGAAAGAGCGTGGATACGGTCATCATCGACGGCGAGGTCGTGGTCGAGGGCGGGAAGCTGATGACGCTGGACGAGTTCGCCGTCTACGACGCGATGGAGAAGGTGGACTGGGCGCGGATCATCGAGGATCGGACGGGGATTCCGCTCAAGACCCGGTGGCCCGTGATATGAAGTCGGAGGCTATGGCCGGCGCCGACTCTCCCGAAGCCCGCGAAACTGATGAGCGAATTCCACGAGCTCATCGGCGAAGCGGTCCACGCGCTCCTTAGATCGGTTCGGAAGCGAGCGCGTATCCCTCCCCCCCCTTTATATTTTGAAAGTCTTCGGCGGACGTGCAGACGTTTGTCGTGATCGCAACGCCGAGCAGCCCGCTTGCAATGATCCTCAGTCGAGTGAAGACGGCGCGGGAATGAATCGCCCATGCCCCGCGGAGGAGTCCATCCAGGCGAATTTGAGAAAGGGGGCGGGCCTCTCAGCCGATTGTCCGGGCCGGTTGTGTCATAATCGGGATCTGGCCGGGCGGCCTTCAGGCGCGGCGCCCCTCCCTTCGCGGTGATAGGATCTCCCTGAATTGTCGAAGCAGAACCGTTGGATTCTCCTTTCGGTCGCCTGGTTCGTCGCGATCAACTTGCGGGCGGGCTCCATCGCGGTCTCGCCGATCCTGCCGCTCATCAAAGCGGAGTTGGCACTCTCTTACGCGCAGACGGGTTTACTCTTTGCCGTCCCCACCATCCTGATGGCCGTCTTCGGGCTGCCGGGCGGGATGCTCGCCGATTCGCTCGGGATGAAAAGGACGATCACCATCGGCCTGACGCTGATCCTGGTGGGAACCGCGCTGCGCGCCGCCACGTCCGGATTCCTCGCGTTGACGATCTGGACGGCCGTTCTGGGCGCGGGGATGGGCATCGCGAACCCCGGCCTGACCCGGATGGTCAAGGACCGGTTCCCGGACATGCCGGGGACCGCTACGGGCATCTTCACGGGCGGGTTCATCGTGGGCGCGACAGCGGCCTCTTGGCTGACGATTCCTTATCTGCTGAGTTGGACCGGGTCCTGGCGGGGAACATTCCTTGTCTGGAGCGGATTCGCGCTCCTGGCGTTGTTGGGATGGCAGCTCATCGCGAAGGAGGGCAAGGCCTCCGGGGGCGGCATCCCGGACCTCTCCGGAATCTGGAGGGATAAAACGGTCTGGAAGCTGAACATCATCTTCCTTTCCATGAACGTCAGTTTCTACGCCATCGCTTCCTGGATCCCCACCTATTACCAGGAACTGGGCAAGAGCCTGGAATACGGGGCCTTGATCCTGACCATCTTTCTGATCACGGGCCTGCCGTCCTGCCTGGTGATTCCCTACCTCTCGGACAGGTTCCGCGAAAGAAGATGGGCTTTTATCATTTCGTGCCTCGCGTTCCTCCCGACGGTCTTTGGCTTGATGTTCTTTCCATTGGCCGCGCCCATTTTGCTTGCGACCGCCATGGGGATCGCCTCGGCGGGCATCTTCGCCCTCAGCTTCGCGCTTCCACTGTATTACGTGGAGCCTTCCAAGGTGGGCAGCGTCGCGGGGATGAATCTGCTGGTCGGCTACGGCGGGTCCTTTATCGGCCCGTTCGCCCTGGGCCTCGTCCACGATCTCACGGGAAGCTTCGTGGCGGGCTGGTTCATCGTCGTGGTGATTCTCGTCGTGCTGATTGCGGTGGCTTGGTCGCTTCCGAAGAAGACCTATTGACTCGAAGGGCTCCCGCCCTTCATTTCCCACCAGCCAAAAAAGAGGCCGTAGGGTCCGGCTTCCGTCCCCGCCCGCCTCTCTTTGGATCCCCCGGGATTCTACTTGCGGTTCTCCTGAATCCACCGCGTGAAGTTCGTGCGCATTTCCAGCGGACGGGGGGGCGGCACTCCCAGGCTTGCAACCTGCTCCGGCGTCTCGCGCTTCACGCGCAAGTTGATGTACCCGAGCCGGCCGGAGTCGAGCATCCGGTCCAGGGCCGCGTCGAAGCCGTCGAGCGTATCCACCGTCGCCGTCTGGGGAAACCGGGCGGCCCGGGCGAAGTCCTCCAGGTTGACTTCGGGCGCGGGCAAGGGCTGGCGGCCGCCCGTGATGTACCAGCCGTTGAAGAAGGTCACCACCAGGAGGTTGGGCGGGGCCTTGGCGCCGGCGGTGACAAGGGTCTCCAATTTCATGAGCAGGCCGCCGTCGCCTTCCAGGACGATGACCGACTTGTCCGGCCGCGCCACCGCCATGCCCAGGGCGACGGAAATGTTCAGCCCCATGAAGTCGTTCAGGATGAAGTTGGGCCCCTGGGGGCGGACCTTGGAGATCATCCTGGCGGACGACCCGAGATAGCTGCAGATGATGCGGCCTTCGGCCTTGAGGACCAGCCGCTCGAGGTACGCTTGGCGCATGGGCGGGCGGGTCACGTCAAATCCCCCTTCGAGAGCAGGAGGGCGAAGGGCTGCGCGGCCTCGTGAACATAGGCGACGGCCCGGGCGACCTGATCGCCCAGCGGCTCCTCCCGCGAGGCGTGGGTGAAGCTGACCCCCAGGCCCTCGAGCATCGGCTCCGTCGTCCGGCCCTTGTAAACGTGATAGTAAAGGGGATCGTCGCGGTGGGTCCCCCGGTGGCTGATGAGCATGAGGGTGGGCGCGTGGTACGTCTGGGCGAGAGCCACCCCCCGGCCGCTGCTGAGCAGGCCCGCGTTCTGAAATACGCACGCGCTCCTTTGTCCCGCCAGGGCGGCCCCGGTGGCGACGGCGACGGCCTCCTCCTCGCTGCAACACCGCACCGACTTAAAATAGCGGTCCGCCGCCACGGTGGCGATGAGCGAGCCGATGTACGTGTCGGTGACGGAGCTCAGGACGCGGACCTCCGCCGCCTTCAGCCCCCGGATGATTTCCCGGCAGCCCTTGGACAGACCGGGCGTCTTGCTGGTTTTCTTGGCCACGCGATGTTTCCTCCGGTTCGATGCGGCGGCTTCCGGCCGGGTCGGCCTCCCGGCATGTCACGAACATTCAAAACCATCCGAAAACCGCGGCCGAACACAATTTGAACGCGCCGGCCTTCGGCGTCTCGGGGATGTTCCCGGCAGGGCTTAAGCCCGTCAGTATATCGGAAAAAGGAGGGCGCGGGTGAGCGCCTCCGCCGCGGCCGTCATCTCGCCGCGGTCCATGGGGTCTTCGCCGAACGCCCGGTATTGCCGGGCCTGTTCCGCCGTCTCGCTTCCACCTGCGCCGTCGCGCCCTGAATTTCCGGATTTCCCGTTCAATCTCATCTTCCCTTTCGCCCTCGGAATTCGCGTTTCCGGCCCCGCCGTCGGGGATCGGCGCGCAACCGCCGCCATTTTGATTTTCCATTCGGATCACGGGTAGTATGAGGCATTTCTTGACCGGCGGACACCTCCTTTGACCAAGAGGTCCGGATGGATTTCGATTACACGGAAGACCAGACGCTCCTTCGCGATATGGTCGGCCGGTTCGGCAAGGATTCGGTCGAGCCCGTCTTGATGGAGATGGACGAATCCGAGCGCATCTCGGAGACCCTCCTCGGCCGGATGGCGGACCTGGGGCTTTTCGGCCTAGCCGTTCCCGAGCCTTTCGGCGGGAGCGGGGTTCCGCTTCTGACCCAGGTGGTGGTGGCCGAGGCGTTGGGGCGCGTCTCCGCGTCGCTCGCGGCCGCCGCCGTCTATCACGGCTTCCTCCTGCCCGCCCTGCTGGATGCGTGCGGCGACGAAGCGCAAAAACGGCGCCGGCTGCCCGGAATCGCCTCCGGCGAGACCCTCGGGACCGTGAAGGTGGGCGCGGTGAGCCTTGAGGATCGGCCGGCCGGCGCGGGAGAGGACGGTCCGCCGGACTCCATGATCTGCGCCGCCCCCGAAGGGGAGAAGTGGCGGCTGACGGGCGGGGCCGATTGGGTGGTGAACGGCCGGGACGCCGCCGTCGGGGCCGTGTTCGCCTCGACAGGGGACGGGGTGGAAGCCTTCCTCGTGAATTCCGCGGCGGCGGGCGTGGAGTCGGCGCCAATCACCGGAAAGCTCGGTCTCAGGCCATTGGGTTTCGCCCGGTGGTCGTTCGCCGAATGCGCTGTGGACGGAGCGGACAAACTGGACCTCGGCGGCCCGAATTCGGGAGACGGCGTCCGGAGGGGCCTCCGCCTCCTGTCGGATCTCTTCCTGGCCGCCGCGAGCGTCGGTCTGATTCAGGCCGGTCTCGAGGTCGCCGGCGAGTACGCAAAGGAGCGGAAGCAGTTCGACCGCCCCATCGGCGGCTTCCAGCTCGTCCAGGAGATGATCGCCGGGATGGTCTTCGACGTCGAGGCCGCCCGGCTTCTGGTCTACCGCGCGGCCGCGGATGCGCAGGGGCGGGGCCTGCGGCTCGAGGGCTCGGCCGCGCCCATCGCGCGCGCCCGCTCGTTCGCGGCCGAGGCCGCACTCAAGGCGGGCACGCAGGCCGTACAAGTCCACGGGGGATACGGATTCTCCAACGAATATCCCGCCGAACGGATCTTTCGGGACGCGCGCGCCCTGGCCCTGATGGCCGGCGGGTCCGGTGAGCTGCTCAGGCTATCGGCCGAGCCCATCCTGAAAGAAGCCCTGCCGCAATCGGACGGCTGACGCGAGGGGAGGGCCCGGGAACATGGCAATCAACGGCTCCGGCGTCTCACAGGCCTTGAACCCATGCCCCCACTTGACGAGACCGCGATCCACAGATTAGCTTGTGGCGGAAATTCATTTGGCGAAACACGATTCTTGGGATCTCCGCCGTTGGGCGTTTACGGGATTTTTCTTGGATGGCTTTCGCGTCCCGGGACGGCGCTCGGATTTCCGGCCTGAATTCAATGGAGGGGCCGGCCGCACAGCCCGCCACCTGAAACAGCCCACCGGCTGAAAAGGGAGAGAAGATGGAATGTCCGGGAGAGTTGCAATACACCAAGGAGCACGAATGGGTGCTGATCGAGGGCGACAACGCGCGCGTCGGGATCACCGATTACGCCCAGAGCCAACTGGGCGACGTTGTGTACGTGGAGCTTCCCGAAGCCGGGTCGCAGGTGGAAACCGGCAACACCTTCGGTGTTGTGGAATCCGTGAAAGCGGTTTCGGACCTCTTCGTCCCGGTCTCGGGGACCGTCAAAGAGATCAACAACAGCCTCGAAGAGACGCCCGAAATCATCAATACGGACCCTTACGTCAACGGCTGGATGATCGTGATTGAAATGTCCGACAAGTCGGAGTTGGATGAGCTTCTGTCCGCGGAGGATTACCAGACCTATGTCAAGGAGGAGAGCCAGTAGGGGCGGAAGAACAGCCGATTGGCGGGCCGTTTCTGGAGGTTCATCGGACCGCCCGCCGAAAGCCGCCGGCGCAATGCTCCCCCTCCCACGCCAAGCCGCCGTTGAACAATGCCGGAGACGAGTTGGATGTTGAATCCTACGACCGAGATGCCGCCCCTGGGCTACGACCCGGCCGGGCTCCCGCGGGAGTTGAAGCCCCATTACATCTCCGCCGGGGACGAAGACATCCGGGCGATGCTGGAGGCCATCGGGGTCGAGCGTCTCGAAGCGCTCTATGACCACGTGCCCGCCGACTGCCGCCTGGAAGGGGAGCTGGATCTCCCCGAAGAGCTCGGGTACGAAGCCCTTCAAAGCCATTTGTACGACCTCTCCCGGAAAAACAACGTCGGCCTTTCCTTCCTGGGCGACGGTCTGCCGCAGTTCAAAGTCGCCGAGATCGTCCCCCACGTCCTGGGCATCCGGAAGCTGACCACCTCCTACACGCCCTACCAGCCCGAGCGCAGCCAGGGCACGCTGATCACCCACTGGATTTACCAATGCTGCATCGCCGCCGTCACGGGCTTCGAGGCGGTGAACGCTTCGCTCTATGACCGCGCGACGGCAATGTTCGAGGCCCTCAAGTGCGCGCAACGCCTGGTGAAGGATTCGACCGTCGCCGTTGCCGCGGGGTCGCTCTATCCGGGCGATATCGAGGTCCTCGAGACCCTGGCCCGGGACACCGATCTGGAAATCCGCTTTCAGCCGCCGGACCCGAAGACGGGGAAGGTCTCGGTCTCCGCGCTGAGGACGCTCGCGGAGGAGGCCGGAGACGGGCTGGCCTGCATCGTCTTCCCGCAGGTGAACTGCCTGGGCGTCCTGGAAGACGTGGACGCGATAACCTACCTGGCCGGATCGCTGGGGGTGAAGAGCATCGCCGTCGTGGACCCGATCCTGATGGGGCCGGGGGGGCTGAAGCCGCCGGTCGAATTCGGCCGAAGCGGCGCGGACATGTTCGTCGCCGAAGGCCAGCATCTGGCCATCGGTCCGAACTACGGGGGCCCCGGGCTGGGGATCTTCGGCATCCGCTTCACGCCGGAGAACAAGAACGACATCCGCCACACCGCGGGCCGGTTCGTCGGGAAGGGAAAGGACCTCCGCGGCCGGGACGCCCATCTGCTCGTCCTCTCCACGCGGGAACAGCACATCCGAAGGGACAAGGCGACGTCCAACATCTGCTCCAACCAGGCGTACATCGCCACCGTCGCCGGTGCGGCCCTGCTCGAGCGGGGAGCGGAAGGTCTCGCCGAGGCCTGCGGAACGGCCCGGAAGAACGCCGAAGGCGCTTTCAAATCCCTCACCGCGTGTGACGGGGTCGAACCGGCCTTTCCGGAAGCCGAGTTCTTCAACGAGCTTGTCCTGCGCCTGCCCTGCCCGGCGGCGGAGCTGATCGCCGACGCGCGGGAAGCGGGCATCCACCCGGGCGTGGACGTCTCCTCCCGCGTCGAAGGCGCCCAGGGCCGGCTCATTCTGATCTCCTTCTCCGATCTGCAAACCGAGGCGGATTGCCGAAAACTCGCGCAGTTCTTCCGGTCGAGGTTCGGAGAAGCGGAAAAGGCGGCTTTGACGCCGAAAGCGCTGTCGGATCAGCACCTGCGGAAATCGACCCTCGCGCTGCCGCGCGTCGGCGTGGATGAGCTCAGGACCTATTACGACAGGCTTGGCGAAGAGAACGTAAGCCCGGACGAGAACGTCTATGCCCTGGGCTCGTGCACAATGAAATACAACCCCTACATCAACGACTACGCGGCCGCCCTGCCGGGGTTTGCGGACCTGCACCCGGAGGCCCCCCCCGAGGACGCCCAGGGCGCGCTCGAGATCCTCTACTGGACGCAGGAATACTTCAAGGCCGTCACCGGCCTGCCGGCCGTGACCACCCAGCCCGTGGCGGGCGCCCAGGGCGAGCTCGTCGGCATCAAGCTGTTCCAGGCCCATCACCGCGACCGGGGCGACGCGAACCGGGACATCATCCTGATCCCGCGGACGGCCCACGGGACCAATCCGGCCACGGCGACGGTGGCGGGCTTCCGGACGAGGGTCGTGGACGGCGCGGCGCACGGGGTGGTTTTGATCGAGGCGGACGCCTCCGGCCGGATGGACATGGACCACCTGAAGTCCCTGGTCGATCAATACGGCGAGCGCATCTGCGGGGTGATGGTGACAAACCCCAACACGTCCGGGATTCTCGAAACGGACTTCCGGCGGATGGCGGACGCCGTTCACAGCGCGGGCGGCCTGGTCTACATGGACGGCGCCAACATGAACGCCATCGCGGGATGGGTGGATCTTGGAAAGCTCGGCGTGGACGCCGTCCACAACAACACGCACAAGACCTGGGCGATCCCGCACGGGGGGGGCGGGCCGGGCGACGCCTTCGTCGCCGTGAGCGAAAAGCTGGCGGATTTCCTCCCGGGCGTTCAGGTGGTCCGGAAGAACGGGAGGTTCCGATTTGAAAAACCCCCGAAATCCATCGGCTCGGTCCACCGCCACTTCGGGAACTTCGCCCACAAGGTTCGCTGCTATACGTATCTTCGCGCCCTGGGCCGCGCCGGAGTGAGGCGGATGTCCGCCGTGGCCGTCCTCTCCGCCCGTTATCTGTACAAGAAGCTGACCGAATCCTTTCCGACGCTGCCCTTCGGCGCGGAGGACGTTCTCCGGATGCACGAGTTCATCCTCACCCTGAGCGAGGAGAGCTTCGCGAAGGTCGAGGCGTCCGGGACAAAGAGGGCCAATGTCGTCGCGCGGGTCGGGAAGCTCTTTCTCGATTTCGGCCTGCATGCGCCCACCGTCGCTTTCCCCGAGGTGTACGGCCTGATGATCGAGCCGACGGAAAGTTATTCCAAGGCGGAGCTCGACCGGTTCGTCGAGATCGTGACGGCGATCCGCCGGATCGTGCTTGAGAACCCCGAGGTCCTTCAGACGGTCCCCCACTTCACGCCGGTGGACCGGATCGACGACCTGGCGGCGAACAAAAACCTCCGCCTCAGCGAGCCGCTTAAAGGGCTGCCCGCCGCCCTGGGGAACCGCGTGTCCATCGCGGAGCTGGACGGTCTGTCCACGGAGGAGATCCGGAAACGGATCGTCGCGGCGCATGAACAATTCAAGACAACCACCGCTTAGGGGGACGATTTCTCCCCCCTAAGGATTCTTTGCAATCCCTGAAGGTCTTCCATGCTGAAATGGCGATTCATGAACACCGGCGCGCGGGACGGGGCGTGGAACATGGCCGTGGACGAAGTCCTGTGGCGCCGGGTGCGGGAGAAACGGAGTCCGCCCACCGTGCGGCTGTACGCCTGGGCGCCCGCCACCCTCTCCGTGGGATACGGCCAGTCCATCGAGCGGGACATCGACCCGCGCGCCCTGGAGCGGCTCGGGATTCCGGTGGTCCGCCGGCCGACGGGAGGCCGCGCCGTCCTTCACGACCGGGAGGTCACGTACAGCGTCGTCTTCCCGGAGGACATATGGGAGCTGGCGAGCGCGCCCATCCTGAGAGATTACGCCTTCATCAGCCGGGGATTGGTGGTCGGGTTGCGGAATCTGGGTCTCGCCGCCACGCTGGCCCCGGCCGCGTTCCGGCCGGACCCGAAGGACCGGTCGGGCGCTTGTTTCTCCTCCACCTCCGCGTATGAGGTCATGGTCCGAGGGAGGAAGATCGTCGGTAGCGCCCAGCGGCGCGGGGGGGGAGGGGTCCTTCAGCACGGCTCGGCGCCGCTCGATCTGAAGATCGACAAGCTGTGCGCGCTGTTCCGTACCTCGAGCGAGGGGGCGCGGGCGCGCCTCGCGGCGAACCTCCGAAAAAAAACGGTCTCGGTGACGGAGGCCCTGGGCGGACGCCCCGTGGATTACGAAGCGGCCTGCGCGGCGTTCGAGGCGGGCTTCGATGAGGCGTTCGGCGGGCTGGAACGCGGCGGGCTCACACCCGGGGAAGAGGAGGAGACAAAAATCCTCGCGCGGGAAAAGCGGATGCGGCCTGTTCCGGTTCGTTCGGCCGGCTGACGGCCGGCCATTGGCCGCGTCTTTTGCCGCCCGGCGGCGGCGCTGAAAAAATTCTGTGGGAAAGGATATCGCCCTTGGTCCGGGACGACACGGCCGGGAATCCAGCAGCGGACAAGCCGGGAGAGCGAAAAGGGGCTTCGTGGCGGCGGTGGGGGGTCAGCCTGGTTGTCTTTCTCATCGTCCTTGGTTGGATTGATTTCGGGAATTTTCGGGCCGCCCTTTCCCGGATCCGGTTTTCCCCGCTTCTGCTGGGTTTCCTCCTCCTCACCCTCGCCCTCGTCTTCCTGCGCGCGGGCAGATTCTGGCTCCTGCTCAAGACGCAGGGAAACCCGCTCTCGCTCCGGGACGCCATCCGGGTTCAATGGACGGCGGCGTTCTTCAGCCTGCTGCTGCCGGGGACGCTGGGCGCCGACGGCTGGAGAATCTGGGCCGTTTCCCGGGCGGACGGGCGGACGGAGGCGGCCGTCGTCGCCGTCGCCATGGATCGCGTGATCGGCTTCGCCGGACAGATCGCGAACGTCCTGCTGGCGTGGGCCATTTTTGGAGGGCTGTTGCTGCGCCGCGAGACGGGCGGCCTCCTGCTCGACGCCGGGATATTCTGCCTGGCGGCCCTGGCGGCGCTGGGCCTTCTCGGCAGCGCGCGCGTCGCCGGGGCGCTGACGCGCCTTTCGGTCCTCCGATCCCGGAGGGTCCGGCAAGCCCTCGCCCGCTTTCAGGAGGGCCTCCGGCTCCTCAGACGGCGGCCGGGGCGCCTTCCGGTCATCCTGGCGGTGGCCGCGGCCGGCCATTTTCTCAACGTCCTGGCTGTCTTCGTTCTGGCCCGGGGGCTGGGCGTCGACCTGGTGTTCGGTTACTACATGGCCCTGATTCCGCCCGCGTTGATGGCCACGGGACTCCCCATCAGCTTTACCGGCTTCGGCGTCAGGGACCTGACTTATGTCTCTCTCTTTCGGTCCCTCGGGGTTCCGGGAGAGATCATGTTGGCCGTTTCGGTGACGGAATTCGGTTTGACTGTCCTGATCCGTCTGATCGGGGGCCTCTTCTACCTGTTCTCAGCAGGGGCCGACGCGGCGCAGCGGAAGCCCACCGTATAATCTCCTTTCAGATCGGCCGGGTCCCATCTTCTTTGAGAGATGGAGAGGCGCGTCCAGATATTGATCCAGGAGCCGCCCTTCAGGACGCGAAGGTCGCCGGGATTTTCCGGACTGGGTCTTTTATCCCACATGTAGCCGAACTTTTTCAGGTCGTAGGAGTTGGCCACCCATTCCCAAACATTTCCCAACTGGTCATGGACGCCATATGGGCTGGCGCCCGCCGGGAAGCTGCCGACGGGGGCGGTGAAGCGATGTCCATCCGCCCTGAAATCGGTCCGAAAAAAATTGCGTGCCAGAGGATAGAGAAGAAGGGTGTTGAAGTTCGCGCGGTGAATAGGATTCGGCGCGGGGAAACTGTCGAACTCGTTGTTCCCGCCCCAGGGGGTGTAGCGCCACGTCGGTCCCCTTGCAGCCTTTTCCCACTCGAGCTCCCTCGGTAGGCGCTTCCCCGCCCAGCGGCAATACGCCGCCGACTCTTTCCAACTTACGCCTACGATGGGCTGCGACCGTCCATTGAACCGGGGATCGTTGGACCACCGGGGAAGTGAACGGCCTGTTTCCCGGACGAAGCGCCGGTAGAACTCATTAGTCACTTCATAACGGTCTATGTAAAAGTCGGGAATAAATTGCAAAACCTCTCCGACCCGTCGGAAATCGACAAAGCGGAACCTCAGATTTACGGAGATGTCTCTCGCAAATTCCTCATCGCTCGTAAACAATTCCACCTGCGAAGCGGGGAATGCCCCTTTCGGGATCAGCACCATTTCCGCCCCGTCCCGCGACATCCGGTGGGGAAGAACCGACGCCGCCTGCGCACCGGCCGCGCTTGCCAAAATCAGATGCCCAAGCAGGGTGACCATCCACCGATTCCGCCGTGCCCGCAATGTCACGTCCGCCTCCGGCGAGCGGCCCGTCCGGAAAAGATCGCCGCGATCCCAAGGGCCGACAATGTGATGAGACTGACCGTCAGGCCGGCGGTGAAGGTCCAGGGTCGGAACTTCATGACCACCCGGTGAGACCCCGCCTCCAGCGCAACGGCCCGAAACATATGGTTGGCCCGACGGACGCGGGCGGGTTTCCCATCCACCCAAGCCTTCCAGCCGGGATGATGGGCCTCCGACAGAAAAAGAAAACCGGGCTCGGCCGTTTGGACATCGATTTCAATCGAGTTGGCCGAGTACTTCGTAATCTTTGCTTTCGACTCGACGACAAAGGAAGATGCCGCTGTGGATACACTCCCACGCGGATCATTCTCCAGTAGGATGGCCTTCCGGGGATCAAAATCCCCCGAGAATAAACGCGACAGGATGTTTTCCTCTCGCCCGACTGTCAACGCGTTACGCACAACGAACGCCCTGGGAAGGATCCGCCTGTTTTCATAAATCCGCGTCCCCTCGGAGAAAACAAGCCGGAACCGCCGGTGTTCGAGGAGGTCCGGATGATCCGGCGAGACAATCACGTACCGGACGTTTAGGAGGTCGAGCAAAGCGGGCCTTTGAAGCGCCAGATGGCTCATGCCCAACAAATGGAAGGGTTCATCGGATTCCCGTGCGAGAGAACCCGCCATCCGAGAGAAAAAGGCGCCTTGCCTCGCGGGAAAGAGGGCCTCGTATCCCGACACGTCCTGGATGCGGTAGGGGAGGAACAGGTTGGCCGTAGCCACCACGGAGTAGAACCTCAGGAACCGGCCGCTGGCCGGGAGTGTGAGAACGCGGAACAGACCCGGCCTGCTTCGGAGGAAGTTCGTCGTCCGGCTTTCCGGAAAGAGTTGTTCTTTCGGATAGGCCTTGTAGAAGAGACGATGACCCGCTGTGAGTTCCAGAAAGAGAAGGACGAGAATGCCGGCGGCCAACGGGGTGTGTCCGAAGAGATTTCTCCGATGCAAAGTCAGGCTGAGGGACACAAGGGCGGCGGCGGCGGCCGGGATCCAGAGCCGGAACCGGAAGGCGAGGCTCGTGATTCCGCCCCCGGGGCCTTCAGAGGAGAAAAGGGAAAACCCGGCCAGGACCAGGGCGAGCGACCCGCCCGCCCAAGCGGCCCATCCCAATGCCGCTCCCCGGGCTTTTCCGGTTCGCAACAAGGACAGGGCGTACGCGAACACCAAGGGAATGGCCGCCGAGTAGATTTGGAGCCACCTGTAATTCAAGAAGCTCCGGAGGGAACCGCCGATCCGGTCGAGGTCGGCGATCTCCAGCACAACACGAAGGAAAAGCCCGGATGTCAGGGCGACCACAAGGGAACCGCCGGCAGCCACCAGAAAAAATCGCCCCCTTGAATCCCTGCCCCTCCAAATCCCCGGGATCATCGGGATCAGGATCAAGAGGACCGTGATTCCCACGTAAAAGGCCCCGCCTTTGCCCGCCCGATAATGGAGCATGGACTGATAAGGGACGGCGGCGCCCAGGAGACCTTTGACCACTTCCCGGGCAAGGTCCCCGAACCCTCCCGTCATGTTCGCCAGATCCTGTCGAGAAAGGGCAGTGGCGACCCTCTCTGAAGCGACGAATTGCGAGACGAGCGGAAGCAGCTTGACCGCCGAGAAGGCCAGGAAAATCGCCAGAGCCAGGCCGAGCTTCCGGAAAAGGGACGCCCGATTCGCGCCCGGCGGTCCTCCCGACGCCGCAATCCTGAAAACAGCGTACCCCATGATCAGAAGGAGAAGGTAAGGGACGACCGTAATCATTCCGGACAGGAACACCAGTCCCATCACCAGGCCCATCCCCGCAAAGGCCCGCAACCGTCCCGATTCAATCCCCTTCTCGGCAAGCAACAGCGCCAACGGGGTCCACAGGAATTCCTCCACGGAACCATGAAAGGTGCTCAGCGTCAGCAGGTTTCCGGAGAGCATGTACGCGACGGCGGCCCCGGAGGCGGCCACCCGGTCCTTCGTGAGCTTCCAGGCGAAAAAGTACATCGTCACGCCGGACAAGAAGACCTGCGTGATGATTTGGGCGTTTAACCCCGTCGCCAAATCCAGAAACAGATAATAAAAATTCGTCAAGGCCAGCGTGGACTTCAGCCCGCTTCCGAAGAACGGGGTCCCGCCCAGATTGAAGGGGTTCCATAGCGGAAACACACCTTCTCCGAACCAGGTC
>JASLXW010000019.1 GCA_030740135.1 Nitrospinota bacterium | reverse complement strand
GCTTCCTGCGGTCGAACGTCCGCGTCCCTTTCTTGATCAGGGCGTTCACCCTGGGGTTTCGATACCCGGTCTTGGACCGCCGGGGGTCATACCCCTCCAAGGCCACCTCAGGCGAGATCATGAGGCTGTTCGGGTGAAGGTGGGAGAAGGCGTCGTATTTCCTTCTGAGATAGAACTTGAAGTATGCGGTGACGAACGTCAGGCGCTTGAGTTTCACGTCCATCCCCACCGCCTTGAGCATGGGGATGGCGGCTTGGGCGATGATGGCCGCCGCCCGGCCGCTTGCCACCAGCCAGGTGAAGCCGAGTCTTTTTCCGTCCTTGACGCGGATGCCGTCCGGGCCCGCCTTCCAGCCGGCCTCCTCCAGGAGCGCCTTGGCCTTCCCGGGGTCCCCGTCGAAGATGGACACGTCTTTTTTGTAGGCCCAAGAGAGGGGGTGGAAGGGGCTGTTGGAGATGGTCCCCCAGCCTTTGAACACGTGCTTCAGGATGGCCTTTCGGTCGATGGCGTAACTGAGTGCATGCCGCACCCTCACGTCTTGGAAGATGGGGTTTTTCAGATTCAGGTCCATGTACCAGTTGGAGTGCCCGGACATGCGGACGCCCCGGCAACATGCGTCCCGGCTCACGTTTTTGAATTCATCCACGGGCACCGCGGCATAGAGTCCGTTGACGTTCAGCGCCCCCGTCCGCAAGGCGGCCAGCCGGCTGAACGAATCGGGCATGGTCCGCCAGATGACGGTCTCGATCTTGGGCTTCTTTCCGAAGTAGTTCGGATTCCGCCGAAGGACCGCCCGGTCGCGGGACTTCCAGGATACGAAAGTGTACGGGCCGGTCCCGATGGGCTTGTGCGTGAAGGCGTGCTTTCTCATGGCCTTCACGGCAACGTTGCCGAGGATGTGTTTGGGGACGATGGGATGGATCGCCGAGATCATGAGGAAGGGCGAATAAGGCTCTTTGAGCCGGACCCTGATCCGGTGCGGTCCCAGGACCTCGATGCCCTTTATCGAATCGGCTTTCCCCGCCCGGTATTCAGCGGCGCCCAGAATGCTTTCGTAGTAGCGGGAATGGCCGAAGCCCGCGGGGTTGTCCTTGTGCATCAGAACTTCGTAGGTGAATTTGACGTCCTCGGCCGTGAAGGGTTTCCCGTCGTGCCATTTCACCCCCTTGCGGAGGTTGAACGTGTAGGTGAGCCGGTCCTTGCCGGCCGTCCAGGATTCGGCCAGGTCCCCCTCCGGCGCCATCATTCCGGCGGGCTTGGTCAGGCCGTTGAAGACCATGTCCTGCCAGTGCGTCACGCTGGAAAGGCGGAAGATGGCCGGATTGGCGATCCGGAACAGGTCGCTCGCGGTGGCGATAACGACCGTCCCTTCGGTCTGGGCGGCGGCGACCCCGACGCCGGAGACGCTCAGGACGGACAAAAAGATCAACCCGAATCGGATGAAGGGACAAAGACCCCGGTAACCACGCTTCATTTTTCTCTTTCTCCCGTCTGATGGGATTGTTCATCCTCCCACTGCAAACAGTCTAAACGAAATTCTCCAGAAATACCTCTCCCTCGCCCACCGGCCGCACCCGCTCGAAAAGCTCCCGGTCGGCGGGTCTTTTCAGGGACGGCTTGGTGGCGTCGATCCCCAGAACCCCGGGGCTGTAAGCGTCGGTCGCGCCCGCGCGGTCTTCGCGGCCCGCCTCGGGGGTTGAAGGGTCGAGCTTGTACCCCCGGGTTCCTTCCACGGTGATGATATCCCTTGCCGGATTGACCCGGAAGCTCATGGCCCATAACACGTCCTTGGGGTCATGGATGTCCACGTCGTCGTCCACCACCATGACCACCTTGTGCTGCCGATGCAAACCCATGGTCGCCAGCAGCACGGCCCTGGAATGCCCTTCGAACTCCGGGACCATCTGAACGACGGCCGTCAGCCCCGCCCAGTCCGGGATGTGTACATCGAGGATGCGGGTCCCGCCGTGTACCTCCTGGAGGTTCCGGTAGGTCCGGACCTCATTGAGAAAGGTGGAAAGGACCTGAAGGTCCGTGAAACGCGATGCGTTGAGGTGGCGGTAAATGGCGTCCTTCCGCATGGTGATGGTCTTGGCCTCGAAGATCGGGGACTGCCCGCTCGGCCCCATGTACCCGGTGTATTCGCCGAAGGGTCCCTCCGTTTCCCGGACCTTCGGGGGGACGGTCCCCTCGATGACGATCTCGGCCCGCGCGGGGACCCGCAGATCGACGGTCTCGCACCGGACGAAATCCACCGTCTCCTCCAGCAGGGAAGAGGCCAGCTCAAACTCCTCGAATCCGGGATGTGCGGCGGTGAACGTGCTTGCGATCTCGTAAGCGGGATGGTGGCCGATGACCACGGCCATCGGCATGGGCTCGCCCGCCTTCTCGTATTGGGTGTAATGCGCCCACCCCGTCCGTCTGCCGACGGCGAATCGGGCCCGGTTCCCGCCGGTGATCTGGATGCGGTAAAAGGCCTGGTTCTGAACTCCGGTGGAGGGGTCCTTGGTCACGCACATGCCCGCACCGATGTATCGTCCGCCGTCGCCCTGGCTGTGGATGCCCACCGGCAGACCCTGGAGATCGACGTCTTCGCCCCGGATGCGGACCTCCTTCACCGGCCCGTCTTCGACGATGCGGCTTTCCCCGCGCCCCCGGGCGATCCGGGTCCCTGTGCCCCGGAGCAGCCTGTCGGACGTCGTGCGCAAGGCGGCGGCCTGGAGCTTCCGCGTGCCGAGGAGCCGGTCGCAAACCCGCCAATCGGGATGGCCCTTGATCTTCTCGAAGAGGATGGGTCCCTCGCTCTGGGAGCAGAGGGCGCCGAGCTCGGTCAAGGGATCGACCTCCTTTTGGATCCGCAACACCTCGCCGTCAATCTCATCGAGAAACGTCCTCAAATCGCTGTCCATCTTGTGCCCTCCCTCTGTCCGGGGGTCGCACGAATCGCATCGCGCCTTGACCGGAGTGAAACTGAATCCACAGATTACACAGATGTAAAAAAAGAAAGGCTGGAATCCGGAACGTTACGGGTCGCTGAATCATCTCATGACCGGCTCCTGTGTCTCTACAATATCTGTGAAATCGGTGTAATCTGTGTATCAATGACAGGATCAGAGGAGTCACCGGGTCCAAATTGCATTCCGATTCCCCTCTCCTTATTCTGCTACGGGTCGGATTGTGAACCAATCGATATGAGGAACGAAGAGGTGTCGCGGCTGACCGTCCGAAGGGTCATCTCGACGGACCCCGAGACGATCTGGAAGCGGGTGGCGGGGGGCTCGTTCACCGGCTGTTGGATTGCGCCGGCGGGGGGCGATGAAGGCGCGGGTTCGGGCCTGGGGGCGGAAGAGGCCGCATGGCGCGAATCGTTGCGCCTCGGCCCGTTTTCCTTCAAGGTCGCGGGGACCTGGGCCGAGCGGGTTCCTTGGGAACGGAGCTTTTGCCTCCTCGACGGACCTTTGGGCGTGCGGATTGCGGAGGAAATGAGGCTGGAGCGGCTCGCGGCGGGGACGGCGCTCTCCCTGACGGTGGATTTCGCTCTGGGGGGCGGAGGGATCGGGGAGTGGCTGGACCGGGTTTGGTTGTCGGGTTGGGTTTCGAGACGCCTGGAGCGCGGGATATCGAAGCTCGAAGAGGAGTACGGACGGCCCGAGGACGAGAAGGACCAGGACCTGGGCGTTCATCTGGAGCGCCCCGAGGACCGGCCCTGGGGATTGGACCGGACGGGTCCGGAGCGGCCGAAGCCGCCCAGGCCGGAATGATTCAACGGATGAGTGCGCGCAAGGGGTTGAATGGGTGAACAACGGCATCGAGCACGATCGCATCCTCGTGATTGCGGCCCATCCGGACGACATCGACTTCACCATCGCCGGGTCGGTCGCCTTGTGTGCGAGGGCCGGCAAAACCGTCGGTTATTGCATCGCGACAAGCGGGGAAAAGGGTTTCGACGAAGACCTCCCGGAGGAAGAGCGGATGAGGATCCGGGAGGAGGAGCAGCGGGCCGCGGCCGCGGTGGTCGGCGTCGAGGAAGTGCACTTCCTCCGGGAGCCCGACGGCGAGTTGCGGAACACGCCGGGGCTTCGGCGGGCGATCGTGGCCGTCATCCGGCGGTTCAAACCCGACGCGGTCGTTGTCACCGGCGACCCGGCCTCGACGAAATTCGAAAACTTCCACGGGTCCCATCCCGATCACAGGGCCCTTTCCGAGGCGGCGTACGACGCCGTCTATCCGGCGGTCGGGAACCGTTTCTACTTCCCCGACTTGCTGGAGTCGGGCCTTGATCCGCACAAAATCAAAGAAGTCCTTTTCTCAGGCTCTTCCAAGTCCGATTATTATGTGGACATCGGCGAAACCTTCGATCTCAAAATGAAGGTGCTTCGCTGTCACAAAAGTCAGGTTTCGGGGGCGGACGACCTGGAAGAGCGAATGCGGGATTGGGGCCGCAGGATAGGAGAGCCCGAGGGCATGGCCATCGCCGAGTCCTTCCGGCGGATGGAACATCCCGACGGCACCGGGAAGTGATCGCACCCCCCCCCCCCTTGACCGTTGGGAGACCAACCTGGTGACCGAGGACGCCCTGGGCGCGACGCTCTTTCCGGACTATCCGAAGATTCCCGGCTGGTACGCCCGGGAGGTCGAGGGCCTCACCGACGCCCAACTCGATTTCACCGATGAACGGGTCGAGTGGATGAAGTGGGGCGTTCGCCGGCAGTTGAGCCACGCGGCGTTCGTCCATTTCCACTGGCTGGTCAACCAGTGGGCTCCGCAGGTGTTCGGCCCGGACGATGAGATGCCGGACTTCGACGCCGAGGCCTGCGCAAGCCGGGACCGCCGGTTCGACGAAGAAACCCACCGGACCCCGGACCGCCTCCTGTTTCGGATGGAAGAGGGGGTGAGCCTGGTGAGGCTCATCCTGGGCCGGGAAACCATCAGGGAGATGCGTCGCAAGGAATTGGACCGGGTGGTGGAGCCGGGGGCGCGGTATCCCTCGGGCGATTCGGTCCTTGATTTCTGGCGGGTCGCCGAGCGGATCAACCCCGATATCCGGGTGGACCCGAAAAACGAGAACCGATTCCTGATCAATCTTGTCGGAATGATGAGGCAGATGTATCTCGAGTGCCTGATTCACCTGTACACCATTCAGCGGTTGAAACGGGCGCAGGGTCTGGAAGCCGTGGTCGAGATCCCGAGGGAGGGCTACATGCTTCTTCCGGCCTTTACCGGGGCGGGGGAAGACGCGGCGGGGTGAATCAGCGCAGGGAGGTTGAGCGATGAAAGTTAGACGATATCTTGGGCACTGGGCCGGCGTGCTGGGAATCCTGGCGGGGGTCTGGTCATGCGTGTGCGCGCCTCCTCCTGATTCGAAGCCGCCCTCCGACATTGCCAACCTGCTCTCGCGTCTGCCGGACACCGGGTATCGCGCCTCGTTGGTTTACGCGCGCGCAAGCGGCGCGTCGCATCCCCTGGCCGTCGTCCTCGACCCCCGGGGCGGAGAGAAGCTGTCCGTCCTGGAATTGTCGGCGATGGAGTTCTTCACCGAAGATCTGGGCGAGCTCGGCCGGAAGGACCTGATCGCCCGGCTCGATGGGATCGAGGGCCGGCGGTTCGGGGGCCGGACGCTTCGATACCTGGAGCGTTTCTCCAAGTGGCGGCTGAGGACCATCATGCGGTTCGGGGCGCCCATCGGATACCTCATCACCGTAGACCCTCGCCTGCGGTTCGAGATCCGCGGCGGGACCTCGGGACGGGTCTTCTCGGTGTTTCTGCTTCCCGCCTCGAACTTCGTGGACAAGATCAGGGGGGAGGAGTAGCCCCCCCATCCGGATTTCCAGCGGGGGGCGCAGGCCGTGGGCGACCCTGATCGTAGCGGCGGGAGGTGATTATGGAGATCGGCATCGGCGGGTTTCCCCAGGAGGCGTTCAGCTCGACGCGGGCGCTGCTTGAAGTCTGCGAGAAAGTCGAGGGGTGCGGCTTCGACCGGCTTTGGATGGCCGATTCCCAGGGGATCTGGCCCGACCCTTACACCCTGTTGGGCCGCCTCGCCGGAACGACCTCCGGCATCGGGCTGGGCGTCGGCGTCAGCAACACGCGGACGCGCCACCCGGCGGTTCTCGCGCGCTCGGCCGTGACGGTCGCCGACTTGGCCGGAGAGCGGTTTGTCCTCGGGATCGGCGCGGGCAACACCGCCTTGCTCCACCTGGGCCTCCCTCCGGGGGGATTGGAGCTTTGCGGAGAGGTCGTCCGGTGCGCGCGCGCCTTGATCCGGGGCGAAGCCGGGACGTTCGGCGGCGCGGCGGTCCCGGCGTTCAACGATTACCAGCCCTTCGACATCCCGGTCTGGATGGCGGGAAACGGCCCGAAGATGCTCGCCCTGGCCGGAGAGGTCGCCGACGGGGCCATCGTCAGCTCGGGGATCTCGCCGGAGATCTTCGCCTGGGTCCGCGCTCAAATCGAGGTGGGCCTGAAGAGGAGCGGGCGAAGCTGGAGCGGCTTCACGCTCCTGGCCTTTGTCGGCTGCGCGGTCTCGGACGACCGCCCCGGGACCCGGCGCGACATCCGGGCGTGGGTCGCCCGCCGCCTGTCCATGCCGTTGCCCGATGAGGTGTCCGGGATCCCCAAGGCCGACCGCATGCGCGCGCTGAAGGACTACCAGTACACGCAGCATTACCGGGTGACCGCTTCGCATGAAGGGGTGGTGGATTCCATCCCCGACGAGTGGATCGACCGGTTCGGCATCGCCGGAACGCCGGAAGAGTGCGCCGAGCGGTTCTCTTCCCTGGCGGCCCTGGGCGCGGACGCCGTCTTCATCCTCCCCATCACGGGCGATTCGCACGAGTATCTGAAAACCTTCGCCGAGAAGGTCCTGCCTCACGTGAAGCGGTGAGCCGTGAGGCGGGGGGGGCCGTCAGCCGATTCGCGGGCTTTTGAGGGGCCCATCCCGCCGGGAGGAAAGGGGAGAAAAGGGGGGAAAGCGGATGTTCGATGTGCTGAAGAGAATCCTGGTGCGATACCGGGAGGCCAAGCGGGTGCACGCGGAGAAGGTCGCGCAGCTCATCGCGGAGCATTCCCGTGAAATCTTCTCCGAATCCGGACGCCCCCATTGCGGGCAACCCGGAAGGGGACGTAACGATCACCCATTTCCTGGATTATCGCTGACCCCACTGTAAGACCCTCGGTCCGAGGATCGCGGAATTCGTGAAGGAAGACCCGGGCGTTCGGTTCGTCCTCAAGGAGTTGCCCGTCTTGGGGCCTTGGTCCCTGTCCGCCTGCCGGGCGGCGCTGGCCGCGAAGGCCCAAGGCGCGTATGACCGGATCAACCTGGAGCTCTTCCGCGTCAAGGGCGGGAACCGGGAGCGCAAAGTCATGGACCTGGCGGCGGGGCTCGGCCTGGATATGGAACGTTTCAAAGCGGACCTGGAGAGCGCGGCGTCCGACGCCGTCATCGAGCGCAACAAGGCCCTGGCGAAGACCCTCGGGGCCTGGAGGACGCCTTCGATGGTGTTCGGCGATCGAATCAGGATCGGCGGCGCGAAACGGAAAGACCCCCGGGAGATCGTCGCGGGTTTGCGGGCCTGACGGTTGAGCGGAATTGCCCGCAACAAGAAGGGTCCATGGGGCGGATTTTCAGCCCCCCCCCCCTCTCTCGTAACGGTCATGCCGATTGTGGTTTCCGACGAGTTGGCTTATGAAAGAGAGGCCGCGAGACGGCTGGGCCGGATGGCGGACCGGGTGTGCATATTGATCCTCACCGATGACTATCCCCGGATAGACATCGAGATCGAAAGGCGGGAGGTCCGCGAGGCGTGCGAGCGGCTCTTCCCTCACCGGCAGGACCTCTACGAGATGGTTTACGAAGGACGTTTCAATCGCCTCTGGAGACAGTTTCGCGAGCCCCCGGAGGTTGGTTCGGCCGGGCCGGTTTGACCCTCCCGTTTTGGCGGTGATATCCTCCCCCGCGGTCCTGAAGGCACGTCGAATGCGGCGGCGGATTTTGTCGGGGAGGGGGAGGGGGGGGAGGTCGGATGACGAAAAGCGGCGGCGAGGGGGGGGCGGGGCGCATCGGCGTCATCGGCGGGAGCGGGCTTTACGAGATGCCCGACCTGACCGACGTCGAAGAGGTCGCTCTGGAGACCCCCTTCGGGGCCCCCTCGGATTCGTTCATTCTGGGCCGCCTCGGCGGCCGTCCGATGGCGTTCCTGTCCCGTCACGGTCGGGGCCACGTTTTCTCTCCCACCGAAGTCAATTATCGCGCCAACATCTTCGGCATGAAGCTGCTGGGGGTCGGGCGCATCCTCTCCGTCAGCGCCGTGGGAAGCCTGAAGGACGAAATTCACCCCTCCGAGATGGTCTTTCCGGACCAGTTCATCGACCGGACCTCCAAGCGGGCTTCGACCTTCTTCGGCGGCGGCGTCGTGGGGCACGTCGGGATGGCCCACCCCGTCTGCGGGGAGATTCACCGGACCTACGTTCAGGCCGCCGAGAAGGGGGGCGTCCGCCATCACGCCGGCGGCACGTACGTCTGCATGGAGGGTCCGCAGTTCTCGACGCGGGGCGAATCCTTCCTCTACCGGTCCTGGGGGGCGAGCGTCATCGGCATGACCAACGCGACGGAGGCCAAGCTCGCCCGGGAGGCCGAGATCTGCTACGGGACGATCGCGATGGTGACGGACTACGATTGCTGGCACGAAGACGAAGAGCATCACGTCTCGACCGAAGCCGTCATCGCCGTCCTGAAGCAGAACGTCGAGAGGGGCCGGGGGATCATCCGGGAGGCCGCGGCGGCCCTCCCCGGGGAAAGGCGATGCGACTGCGGCAGCGCCTTGGAGGGAGGGATTCTCACCGCCCCCGACCGCATTCCGCCCGAGGCCCTGGAGCGCCTGAAGCCCATCATCGGGAAGTACGTCCGGTGAAGATTTATGCCTCACATTTATCGGTGCAAAGAGGGCGGTTCGCTCAGGAGGAGACCCCCGTCGTCGAAGAGAGGCCCCTCTCCGTGATGGCGAACGGACAGGAGCCGGCGACTCTGTTGGCCACGCCCTTTATTGTCTCCCGGACTTCGCCGACCTTCCTCGCCGTCGAGTCGGCGGAGCGGCCGGGCATCAGCTTGATCGGGTGCGTGCGAAATCAGACCTTCAACGTTTACAGCCATCCGCAGCAGATTCACTACCGGCGCCCGGGGGTGCGAAGGAAAGCCGTTCGGGCGGCCCGGTTTGCCACGGGGGCGGGTTCGCTTGAAGCCCGACGCGGTGGGAGCGGCGCCCTTTCCGACGACGCCTGAATCCAAAGGGCAATGGGTCGTTCAGGAATTCGGGGTGGGTGACCGGCTTTCCTGGGTTTCCATAAGGATTTCCTGAGTTTTTCCATGGAGTTTTTGTGGGAAGGTCTTTGGGTCGCCGGTCGGCTCATCCTTCGGGCGGACCCCGAGGTGGTGTCGACGGCGGCAACGTCGCTCTACGTCGCGGCCTGGAGCACGGTCGGGGCCGCGCTGTTCGGCCTGCCGGTGGGGTATTTGCTGGCCGTCCGGGAGTTCCGGGGAAGGGAAACGGCGGTCACGGTGGTCAACGCCCTGTTGGGGCTTCCCACGGTCGTCGTGGGACTCGTGGCCTACGCCTTCCTTTCCCGACGGGGGTTGCTGGGCGGGCTCGGCCTGTTGTTCACCCCCGCGGGGGTCATCCTCGGCCTGGTCGTTTTGGCGACGCCCATCGTGGCCGCTTTCGTCCTGGCCGCGTTGAAGGGGATGGACCCCCGCGTCCGGCTGACGGCCTTCACGTTGGGCGCGGGGCCGGTCCGGACGGCCTGGACCCTGCTGGCGGAGGCCCGGTATGGGGTGATCGCGGCCATCGTGGCGGCGTTCGGGCGGGTGGTGGCGGAGGTGGGAATCGCCATGATGCTGGGAGGAAACATCCGGGGGTACACCCGCACCCTCAGCACGGCCATCGCCCTCGAGACGGCCAAGGGGGAGTTCGGTTTCGGGATCGCCCTGGGGGTGATCCTGATGGCCCTGGTGACCGGATTGAACGCGGTGCTGCGCCTGCTCCAGACGAAGGTGTCCAAAGGATGAGCCATTTGTTCGAGCTGCGGGACGTTCGGATGGTTTATAGCGTACGGCCGAAAGACCGGCGGACCGTCCTCGATGTTCCCCGACTGGCTTTTGAGCCGCACAGGTCCTACGCCCTCGTGGGACCGAACGGGGCGGGCAAGACGACCCTTCTTTACATCCTGGGGGCTTTGCTACGGCCCACCGAGGGGGAGGTCCGCTTCCTGGGACGACCCGTGACCTACAACGGGCGGGTCCTGGAGATCCGGCGAAGGATGACGCTGGTGATGCAATCGCCCTGGCTTTTCAGGGGGACGGTCCTGTTCAACGTGGCGTACGGCCTTCGCGCGCGGCGCGGCGTCGGCCGGCAGGAATGCCGCCGGCGGGCTCGCGCGGCGCTCGGGGAGGTCGGGCTCTCGGGTTTCGAGGAGAGGCGGGTCCACGGCCTCTCGGGGGGGGAGGTCCAACGGGTGGCGTTGGCCCGGGCGCTGGCGCTGGAGCCCGAGGTCCTGTTGATGGACGAGCCGACCTCCAACCTGGACCAGGAAAGCTACGCCTGCGTCGAGCGGGTGCTCGGGCGGCTCTCCTCGGAGGTTCGATCGGTGATCTTCACCACCCACCGTCACGAGTTGGCGGGGTCTTGCGGGGCGGAGATCCTGATGGTGGAGGAGGGGCGCATACAGCCTGGTCGGCCCGAACGGCTGGATCGGGGGGGGGGGCATGAGACGCCCCGCGAAACCGGCGCGGCCGATTTTGGTGGAAAATCCAGTGGGGTTTCCCCTATATTGGCGGAGTGAAACCGGGAGGGGGCGCGGTCAGGCGAATGGATTGAAATGGAAGTCTTTATTCGGGTGTTCGCTCCACAGGGATGAACCGAGATCAGTCCAAGCACCGAAAGAATGTCCGGCCGGTCGGTTGACCTGTTCGAGGAATCGCTGGGCTGGTTTCCCGGGGGCGTAAACAGCCCGGTTCGGGCCTTCCGTGCGGTCGGGGGAACCCCCCGGTTCGTCAACCGGGGAAAGGGGTCCCGGATTTGGGATGAGGACGGCCGGGAGTACGTCGATTACTTGGCTTCCTGGGGGCCGTTGATCCTTGGTCACGCCCATCCCGACGTGGTGAAGGCCGTGTGTGACGCCGCCGCCGACGGGACCAGCTTCGGCGCGCCGACGGAGAGAGAATCCCGGCTGGCCCGGTGGGTCGTGGAGGCGTTTCCCTCGATCGAGCTTCTGCGGATGGTGAACTCGGGAACCGAAGCCGGAATGAGCGTGTTGCGCGCCGCCCGGGGGTTCACCGGCAGAGACGTGATCGTCAAGTTCGAAGGTTGTTACCACGGCCACTCGGACGGTTTGCTGGTGAAGGCGGGCTCCGGCGCCCTCACGTTTGGCGTTCCGGACAGCGCCGGCGTTCCGGCGGCCTACGCGGGCCTGACCCTCACGCTCCCGTTCAACGACGCCTCGGCGGTCGAGGCGTCGTTCGCCGAGCGGGGAGGGGAGATCGCCGCCGTCATTGTGGAGCCGATTGCGGCCAACTGCGGTGTGATCCCGCCCGCGCCCGGGTTCCTCGAGTGTCTGCGCAGGGAGACGGAAGCGGCGGGCGCGTTGCTGATATTCGATGAGGTCATCACCGGCTTCCGCGTCGCCTGGGGCGGCGCGCAGGCCCTGTACGGGATCCGGCCGGACCTGACGTGTCTGGGGAAGATCCTGGGCGGGGGGCTCCCCGTCGGGGCGTATGGGGGGAGGCGGGACGTCATGGAATGCGTCGCCCCCCTCGGGCCTGTCTACCAGGCCGGGACGCTGGCCGGGAACCCCATCGCCATGGCCGCCGGCGTCGCGACCCTCGAGGCCCTGCGAGTCCCCGGCGTCTACGAGGCGTTGGAGGAGATGTCCGCCCGGCTGGAGGGGGAGCTTCGGGAGGCGGCTGCGGAGGCGGGGGTTCCCGTGACGATGAATCGGGTCGGATCGTTGTTCTGTCTTTTTTTTACGGAAGGTCCCGTGGAGGATTTCGCCTCCGCTCGGCAGACGGACGCCGGGCGCTATGCGCGGCATTTTCACGCCATGTTGGATGAGGGGGTCAACCTCGCGCCGTCTCCGTTCGAGGCGGGGTTTGTCTCACTGGCCCATACGGGCGAAGACGTGGCCGTCACGGGCGCCGCCGCGCGGCGCGCCTGTCGGGCCGTCTGACGGAGCGAATTGTGAGCGTGTCGGGACGAACCGGAAAGCGGGCCCTGCGAAAGCGGGCGAAGACTTCGAAACGGAAGGGGGATCAGAGGGTGTTCGCGGGATTTCGGTCCGTGTTCGGGCGCGAGGGAGGCAAGAAAGCACCCCGGTTCTTCCGGTGGAAGGACTGGCTTCCTTCCGATGGTCTGAGCCCGGCGCGGGCGGGATTCGCCGTTGCGATGGCCGTGTCGTTGCTCCTGTTCGGCGCGGCCCTGTTCAGGTCCGGCGGCATCTTTGATGTCCTTCATCTGGCCAAGCGGGTCGAGGCGATGCGCGCGGAGTTGGAGGTGTTGGCGAAGGAGAATGTCAGGCTTGGTGAAGAGAATCGGCGCCTGCGTGATGACCCGGAGGAAATCGAGCGGGTCGCGCGCGACATGCTCGGTCTCGTTCGTCCCGGTGAGCGGGTTTACGAATTCATCGGACGCGATTGAGGTTTCGCCTTCCTTGACAATTCCTCTCGAATGGCTTATCCATAAGAAATACGCTTGGTGCGGGGTGGAGCAGTCCGGTAGCTCGTTGGGCTCATAACCCAAAGGTCCCAGGTTCGAATCCTGGCCCCGCTACCATATATATCAAGGGGTTAGCCAAGATGAATGGCTAGCCCTTTTTCTTTATGCACCCGTCCATGCACCCGTTTGAGACAAAAAGAGGATTGAAGGGTTGGGATTGTCGCAAAGAAGGGTTCTTAGGCACAGTCAAAGAAAATGGGTTTTTATGCTCTCTTTATACCCTAAACGCGTGCGCGAGGGCGATTCAACCCTCATCCTGGGCCGTTACCTCCCCGTCCCCCCCGTTTGAGGCCACCATTCGGGCCACCTTCCCGGCCAGGTCCGTCCGGTTGTCATCGTAAATCGTGAGCACCCGCACGTCCCGGTGGCGGGAGAAGCGTTGCACTGCCCGAACGTCCCCTTGCGTCAGGTTCAGGGCTTCGGTGATCGCGGTATGCCGAAGGCCGTGAGGCCAAGTCTCCACGCCGACAGGCTTTCCGAGCTTCCGTACAAGGGCGTAGAGGCCCGCCCCGGTAAGGCGACGGCCTTTTCTCGCACGGTCGAAATTCAGGAAAAGAGGCCCCATGTTTCGGCCCAGTCGGCCTCCGGGGCCAGGTACCGCCTATCATGTCCCGAAAAAAGTAGACCCCTACCCCTATGAAAGCGGTGATATCGGTGTTATCGGTGTCGGGCGGTCGAAAACCCCGACCCGGACGGCCCGTTCGGGGCCTCGGGCATCGGCGAGCCGGGTTTGGTTCCCACGGCCGCGGCCGTGGCCAATGCCATCGCCCACGCGACGGGCTGCCATTTCAGAACCTTGCCCGTCACCGCCGAAAAAGTCCTGAAAGCCTTGAAAGACCGGGACGCGGCCGAACCGTAAGGGCGGCGCCCCGAGGACATCTTGGGGGGCTATCAGTTGACGTGTAGTCTCCGCCCCAATCTGGACCAGGCCTGGAAAGAGGCGCTCGAATTCCTCAACAAGTACTACGTCACGGAATTCACCGACCTTTCCCAATCCATGTGGAACCGGGACCCCTTCGGGACTCCGGACGATGTCATCTGCAACATCGAGGTTTCATGAAACGGCCGAATTCCGGCCAAAAGTTCCAAGGCCGGGAATGTTTCACATTTTCTAAACCGTAGAATCCGTCCACACCGCAGCGTGTCTCTATCTACATTCGATGTCCAACGAGACCCGACCAATTTGTTGTTGACAAGCGGAGTCGAGAAATGCTATTCGGATCGTGATTCGAGAAGAGTCAAGCCAGCGACATCTCTCTCCTGAGCTGATGAAACCGCTGGAGAAAAGTCGGCCCATCGGGGTCGGGGAACCTTGCCCCCGAAGCCCCATGAGTTTCGGGACTTTAGTGTGAAAATCAGGGCGTCTTCGGGGCAATCCGTTAGCCCTACACGCAAGAGGGAGGTACCAAGATGAAAGCTGTTCGCCAAATCGTTTGTCTCATGGTTGTGGCCGCAATGGTGGTCTTGTTTGGAACCGGCTTGAAAGAGGGCTGGGGGGCCGAAAAAAGGTTCAAGGTGGCCATGGTCCTGTTCGGGAAGATCACCGATCAGGGCTGGAATTCAATGATGTACGAAAGCGTGGTCAATCTGAAGGACAAGCACAATCTCCAGATCGAGTACTCCGAGAACGTCTCACCAGCGGATGCCGAGCGGGTCATCCGGGGTTACGCTTCCCGAGGATTCAATCTGATTATTGCGCACGCCTTCGCCTACGGCAAGGTCACGATGGGAGTGGCCAAGGACTTTCCGCAGGTGAAGTTCGCTCGCTGCTGTTACGGCGGACCCAAGGACATTGCCGAAAACGTCAACGTGTACGACGTTGACTCACATGAGGCTTCCTTCCTGGCGGGGATGCTCGCGGGACTTTACACCAAGAACAATAAGGTGGGTGTAACGGCCGCCGTGAAGATTCCTGATTTCAACGAGAACATCAACGCATTCAAACAAGGCGTCAAGGTCGCCAATCCCTCCGCCCAGTTCATCGTCACTTGGGTTGGATCCTTCGAAGCCCCGGTTAAGGCCAAAGAGGCCACCCTCGCCATGATCGACAACGGCGTGGACGTCGTCTTTTCCCTCGGAAATGGAACGGGCCTTGGGACGATTCAGGCCTGCAAGGAAAGGAACATTCCCGTCGTCGGCATTCACCGGGACAAAAACAAAATCGCCCCGGGTGTGGTCATCACGAGTGTGGTCTGGCGGATGGAGCCCATCATCGAGCGGTTCATCAAAGATGCACGGAAAGGTACTTACGGAAAACTCCTTTTCAGGGTCGGCCTGAAAGAAGGCGGGGCCGAGTTGGCGCCGTTCCATGCGTATGAAAACAAAATTTCCGCTGACATCAAGGACAAGCTCGCCAAGGCGAAGCAGGATATTTTGAGCGGAAAGATCAAGGTGAAGTTCGACCAGAAGCCGCCGAACTAAATCCTCTCGAATCGGCAGACAATAGAAGCCCCCTGCCCTGGGGGAAACTCAGTCGTGGAGACGGACAGGCGTGACGCCACTGCTACGTCTTGAAGGAATCACCAAGCGATTTGGCCGATTGGTGGCCAACGACCATGTTGACTTTGACCTGAACCCCGGAGAAGTCCACGCCCTCCTGGGAGAAAACGGCGCCGGCAAGACGACGCTGATGGGCGTTCTCTATGGACTCCTTCCGCCGGACGAGGGGACCATTTACCTTCAGGAAGAGCCGGTCTCGTTCCGATCTCCCCACGATGCCGTGGCCCGCGGGATCGCTATGGTCCACCAGCACTTCATGCTCATCCAGCCCTTCACCGTCGCCGAGAACATCATGCTGGGCGTACGGTCGTCACGGGGACCCCTGCTGGACGCCAAGGCCGTCAAGTCACGACTTGCCACCCTCTCCCGCGAATACGGCCTTCAGGTTGACCCGCAAGCGACGGTGGAAGAGTTATCCATTGGGGCACAGCAGCGGGTGGAGATCATCAAAGCCCTGAACCGAGAGCCCCGCATCCTGATCCTGGACGAACCCACATCGGTGCTCACCCCTCAGGAGGTCACCGATCTGTTCGGCGTTCTGCGCGCGCTCAAGGACAAGGGGCTTTCGGTCATCTTCATCAGCCATAAGCTGAACGAGGTCATGGACATCAGCGATCGAATCACCGTCCTTCGGGACGGGAAGGTGATCCGGGCTGTCCAAACAAACGAGACCACAAGAGAGGCGCTGGCGCAAATGATGGTTGGCCGGGAAGTCTCGCTGACGGTCAAGAAATCTTCGCGTGACCCCGGCGATCTGCTCTTGCGGATCGACGATCTTGAAGTCCTGAGCGACCGAGGGACCTCGGCCCTGGCCCGGGTCTCGTTTTCAGTCCGGTCCGGAGAAATCTTCGGCATTGCGGGCGTTGCGGGGAACGGACAAACCGAGCTGGCGGAGGTCATTACAGGATTGCGACCCGCGGCAGGAGGACGAATCACTCTGGCCGGAGAAAACATCATGGAGCGAAAAAGCCGGGACTTATCCAATCACGGCTTGGCGCACATTCCCGAGGACCGGTTGGAGCAGGGACTCGCCAAAGGGCTTTCCGTCGCTGAGAACTCCATTCTCGGGTTTCATCGGTCCCCTCCCTTCAATCGATGGGGATTTCTCAGCCGCGAGGTCCAACCCCACGCCGAACGTCTCGTCGAGGAGTTCGATGTGACAACCGTGAACACGGAAGTCCCGATTCGCTTTCTCTCAGGCGGAAATCAACAAAAGATGATTCTCGCACGTGAGTTGCACGCCAGGCCGGGTTTCATCGTCGCCGGCCAACCGACGCGAGGGCTCGATATCGCGGCCACAGAGTTCGTCCATCGCCGCCTGCTCGAGGAGCGGGAACGGGGCACCGGAATTCTCCTGATCTCGACGGACCTCTCCGAGGTCCTCGCCCTGAGCGACCGGGTGGGCGTCCTGTACCAAGGGGAGCTGATGGATGTGGTCTCCCGTCCGGAGGAACATCTCGAAGAGATTGGGTTGATGATGGCGGGAACGCGGACGGCCTCGTCGCATGCAGCCCATTGGACGGGGTCCGAGGGATCCTGATGGCCCGGTTCTCTCAGATGCGATGGCGATACGGGATCGTAACCGCCATCCAGGCGCTGATCCCACTCTGGGCCGTTCTGGCCGCACTGATCGTGGGTGGGTTTCTGATCGCAGCGATAGGTGCGAACCCCTTCCACGCCTACCGGGCTCTCGTCATCGGGGCGTTTGGCAGCGTATACGGCCTAAGCGAGACGGTGGCCCGGACCTGTCCCCTCCTCTTTGCCGCGCTGGGGACCGCAATCTGTTTTCGGGCCAAGGTCTACAACATCGGTGCGGAGGGTCAGCTCTACATCGGGGCATTAATGGCCACAGTGACCGCTCTGTGGATTGGAGACGCCCTGGGCCCTTTCTCGATCCTCCTGGTGATTGTCGGGGGGTTTCTCGGCGGAGCGGTTTGGGGAGGTATTGCCGGATTTTTGAAGGCCCGCTGGGGGGCGAATGAAATTATCACCACCATCATGTTCAATTACATTGCCATCTACGTGGCGGGGTTCTTCGTCAACGGCCCATTAAGAGATCCCGAAGGGGCGTTTCCGTGGACCCCCATCTTCGCGACCCACGCTCAACTCCCGAGACTTCTGGCGGGCACTCGTCTTCACGCCGGCGTCCTTGTCGCATTGGCCGCATCCTTCGTCGTTTTCCTGCTGCTCCGAAAGATGGTCATCGGATATGAGATTCGTGTGGTCGGCGAGGGGGAACGGGTGGCCCGATATGGTCGCATCCCCGTCGAGCGAATCATTGTGGGCGCAATGATTCTGGGAGGCGGATTTGCCGGGCTGGCCGGGATGAACGAGGTAGCTGGGATCCACCACCGAATGCTGGAACATATCTCCCCGGGATTTGGATACACGGCCATTGCAGTGGCCCTCCTGGGCGAACTGCATCCCATGAAGATCATCCTGGCGGCATTCCTTTTCGGCGCCCTCGAGATCGGCAGCAGTGCCATGCAGTATGAGGCTAAGGTCCCCGCGGCCATGGTTTTGGTGATCGAGGGCCTGATCGTCATCTTTGTCGTCGGCCGGGCCTTCCTGACCCGGAGGCTCCCGCGGCTCCAGCCCTTATCGGGGAAGTAGTCGTCGTGGAAGCATTTCTCAAAGAGGCCTTCTGGGTCAGTTTTCTCTTCGCCACCATTCGCATGTCGACTCCCCTTCTGCTTGCGTCCCTGGGCGAGATTGTGAGCGAGCGGTCCGGGGTCTTCAATATCGGGCTTGAAGGGATGATGCTCATGGGGGCATTCTGCGGGTTTCTCGGATTGCACCTGACGGACAGTCTCTTTATCGGCATCCTGGCCGGGATGGCGGGGGGCCTCTTTCTGGCTATCATTAGCGCATATTTGGGCGTGACGCTCGGGGTGGATCAGATCGTGAGCGGGATTGCCCTCAACATCTTCACTGTCGGGTTTGCCAGCACTTTTTATCGCATCATTTTCGGCCTGACTCC
>JASLXW010000199.1 GCA_030740135.1 Nitrospinota bacterium | reverse complement strand
GCGTCCGCCGCGACGCCAAAGTCCGTTTCGGCCCCCTCCTCCCCCTCCCCCTCCCCGGCCCCCTCCCGCCTCCCGCAACCCGGCCCACGCTTCTATGCCGCTTCCTGGGCGGTGGTCGTCGGAATCGATCGGTACGCCTCCGCCGAGATCCCCCGCCGCCCCGGCGCGGAATCCGACGCCGCCCAGGTCGCCCGCGCCCTCACGCGTTTGGGCTTCCCGCGCCGAAACATCCGGCTCCTGACGGGACCGCGCGCGACACGCGCCGCAATCCTTCGAACGCTTAAGCGCGACTTGAAACCCCGCATGGGGGAGCGCGACAGACTGCTCATTTATTTCTCCGGACGCGCCGCCACCATGAAGATGCGAGGCGAGGATGCGGGATATCTTCTGGCCTACGACGCGGAGGTCGAGCGCTGGCCCGGAGACGCCTCGCCTTATCTACGCGAATCGCCGGGCCGCGCCCTCGGCATGCGGGCCCTCCTCTCCACATTGAAAAGCCTCTCCCCCCGCCACAAGCTGGTCGCCGTGGACGCCTCCTTCAGCGGATACGGTCTCCCGGTGAAGGACCTCCACGCCGTTGTGGCCGCGCCGACCATCCCGGACATCGAGCGGTGGCTCCGCCGGTCCGTCACGCACGTTTTTGCGGCGGAACGCGGGGGGCGGCCAGCCGTTGGAGAGGAAACAGGCCGGCGGGGGGCATTCACGAAACACCTACTGGACGGCCTCGCGGGAATGGCCGACACGGCAGGGGGCCGCGCCGACGGCGTGTTGAATTTCGACGAGCTGGCCGCCTACGTCCGAAACCGGATGGTCCACGCGCCGGATTCCCCCCCCCCGCCCCAAGCGGCGCAGACCGGCGACGGGCGGTTTCTTTTCCTGGTTCCATCCAACGGGTCGTCGCGCCCCGGGCCGGCGCTCGCCGGACAACAATCCGGCGCCCGGTTGGGTTTCAACAAGCTCGGCGTCGCCTACGTGGAAGAACACCTGCGGCTGATGAAACGCGACCTCGGCATCCGCCCGGTCAAGCTTCACCTCGGGTTGCACGCCCGAGAGAGCGGGCCGAACTTCGGGAATTACGACAAGGTTGTGAACGCCGCCGTCTCGCTCGGACTCCCTTTTGTCCTGACCATGGCCTACGTTCCGGACACGTGGATTGAGACCTACGGGCCGGCCGGCTGGCAGTCCGTCTGGATTGAAAGGTATCTGCTGCCGTCCGTCCGGCGTTACGCCGGCAAGCCGGGGTTCATCGGGATGGAGATCTGGAACGAGCCGTTTTACCTGAACTGGTCGAGCCGGCATGCGCCCCGGGAGGTGTTTCCGGACGCGGAATCCTACGTGGCTTTTCTGAGGCGATGCCGTCGGGCAATCGCCGCCGCCGGGCTCGAGGCGCGGTTGATCTCGGCGGCTACCCTCAACATCCTTCAGGGCGGCGACAAGTTTTTTCGGAAGGCGATTCGGCTGGCGGAGCTGCTGCCGCCCGGCGTGGCCTACAATCTCCATCTTTATGGAACCGACGTCCTCCGGTTCATTGCCTACGCGCGGGAAATCAAGTCCGTATTGAAGGAAGGAACGGACATCTTCATCACCGAATTCGGCGACGGCAGAAGGGAAAACCACTTCTTCGTCTATAACTGGATGCGTCCCATCGTGGATTTCATGCTGAAGCCCAAGTTTGTTTTCTGGTACCGGCTGATTGCCAACGCCAAAGAGAAGGACAGCCGCTCCCACGCATTGCTGCGGTATTCCGAGGACCCGCGAAATCCGGTCGAGGCTCCCCTCTACCAACTCTTGAAAAGAGAGCACGGAGAGAGAACGATCCGTTCCGGACGGCCCCTTCCCGGGAGGAAAGCGCGATGATCACCGGCAACCTCTTCTCCGACGTCCCGGCGCACGCGCCCAAAGAGGTCTTCGAGCGGCTTCTCGAAACACCGCACCTCAAGCTGGAGCGCATCATCTCGGCCGGCCAGGCGACGCCGCCCGGAAAGTGGTATGATCCGGACGACGACGAGTGGATCCTCCTGCTCACCGGCGGCGCCCGGCTTCTCTATGAAGGCGAGGAACAGCCCCGGGAAATGCGTCCCGGCGACTACGTTCTCATCCCCGCCCGCAAGCGCCACCGGGTCGAGTGGACGGACCCCGACCAAAAGACCGTCTGGCTCGCGCTGCATCATTAACGGCCCCGGGACGTGCTACACTAGAGGCCGAAAATCCGACAACCCCCGAGAGAGAGGAACGACTGTGGAAATCCATGTCGAGAGCGCCGCGGACGCCTATCTGGCGCTGCTGGCCCAAAGGGGAATCAAATATTTCTTCGCCAACGGGGGCACCGACTTCGCTCCCCTGGTGGAGGGCTTCGCGAAGCGGACAGCGGAGGACGAGCCCTGCCCGAAGCCCATCCTCTGTCCCCACGAGTCGACGGCCGTGAGCATGGCGCACGGCTACACCATGATCACCGGAGAGCCCCAAGTGGTCATGGTCCACGTCACGGTGGGCACGGCCAACGCGGCCGCCCAGATCATGAACGCCTCCCAGACCCAGATGCCCATCCTGTTCAGCGCCGGACGCACGCCCATCAACGAAGAAGGCGTGTTGGGCAACCGGAACATCTACATCCACTGGGCGCAGGAATCGCGCGACCAGGCGGCGATGCTCCGCGAGCACGTCAAGTGGGACTATGAGCTGCGCAACTTCGCGCAGCTTGAGACCGTGGTGGACCGGGCGCTCACCTTGGCCATGGCCGATCCGCCGGGACCCGTCTACCTGACCCTGCCGCGCGAAGTCCTGGCGGAAAAACAGCAGACCTTGTCCTTGAGGCGCGAGGAGGTCCGGTTCGGTCAGGCCTCCCCCCAGCCCAACGCGGACCAGGTTGAACAAGCGGCGGAGCTTCTGGCCGGGGCGAAATCCCCCCTCATCATCGCCGGCGCGTCGGGCGCGAACCCTGACGCCGTTTCGCTTCTGGTGGACCTGGCTGAAACCGGGGCCGTCCCCGTCGTCGAATTCCAGAACATCTACACCAACTTCCCTTCGGACCATCCTCTGCACCTCGGCTTCAACCACGCCGGCCTCCTCGAAGAGGCGGACGTCGTCGTGGTCCTGGAGACCGACGTCCCGTGGATGCCCGCGTTATCCAAACCGAAAGACTCGACGCCGATCATCCATCTCGGCCGCGACCCCTATTATTCCAAATATACGATTCGGGGATTTCCGATCGACGTTTCACTGGTCGGGGACCCGGCGGCCGGCCTGCGAAACCTTCGCGCGGCCCTGGCCCCGCGCCTGAAGGGAAAAGAGGCGGCCCTGGAAGCGCGGCGCGAACAATACCGCGCCGTCCATGACCGGCAGCGCGCGGAATGGGCGAAGGCGGCGGAGGAGGCCGGCGGCGAGAAACCGCTCGACTACCGGTGGGTCTCACACTGCATCAACCAGGTGTACGACGACGACACGATCCTCGTCAACGAATACGATCTGGTTCCGAACCACGTGGATTTCAGCCGGCCGGGGGCGTTCTTCGCCTCGTCCCACGCGTCCGGTCTGGGGTGGGCCCTGGGCGCGAGCCTCGGCGTCAAGCTCGCCGACCCGGACAAGACCGTCATCGCGACCGTCGGGGACGGGAGTTACATCTTCAACTCCCCCACCTCGGCCCACTTCGTCTCCCGGGCCCAAAACCTGCCGTTCCTGACGATCATCTTCAACAACCAGTGCTGGAACGCCGTCCGCCGGTCGGCGCAGGGCCTGTATCCCGACGGCTGGGCTTCCGGGCGAAACCAGTTCCCCTTGAGCGACCTCCAGCCCTCGCCCCACTTTGAAAAGATGATGGGGTTGCACGAAGGTTACGGCGAGCGCGTCGAGGAGCCCGGAGAGTTGCCGGGCGCGCTGGAGCGGGCGCTTCGGGCCGTCCGGGAGGAAGGCCGCCAGGCGCTCCTCAACGTGATCTGCAAACACCCGTCGATGTGAGCGTCGGGGGGCCGGACCCGTCGGGGGTTATTCAACGCCGAGAAAATCCAGAAGCCGGCCGGCCGCTTTGTTCGCGCCATCGACGCAGTCCGGAATTCCGACCCCCCGATAGGCGCTGCCGGCGATTGCGAAACCTGGAACACCTTCCGCCTCCGCCTCGATGGCGCCGACCCGATCCGGATGCCCGACTTTGTACTGCGGCATGGCGTGGGGATGCCGGCTGAGGAGGACCGTCTCGGGCTCGCCCTGTATGACCAGGACCCCCCGAAGCTCCTCGATCAACCGCCGGACGGCCTCCTCCTCCGAAAGCGCGAACGTCTCGCCGTCTCCAAAGAAGGCCCGGAGCAAAACCTTGTCCTCCGGGGCGCGGCCCTCGAACTTGGCGCTGGAGAAGGAGCACGCGACGAGGGCGCGGCCCTCGGCGGCCGGGACGACGAAACCCATCCCGTCTAGGGGACGCTTCACCCGCTCCCGTTGATAGACCAGGTTCAGCGTCCCGATCGAGCCGTAGGCGATCTGGCTCAACAGATCGGACATCTTCGGGGAAACCTCGGCCATCAGCTTCGCGGCCGGAGGCGCCGGGGCGGTGAGGCACACGGCGTCCGCCGTTACACTTTCCCCTCCTTCCAGACGAACCTTCCACCCGTCTCTTTCCCGCTGGAGCGCGGTCACGCGGCGCCCGGACCGAAGCGTGCCCTCGGGGATCCGCTCCAACAAGGCGGCCACCAGGCTTTCCATTCCCTCCCGCAATGAGACGAACAGGCCGTAGCGCGGCCCGCTCGTCGAAGCCGCCCCCCTTCCCGCGCGCATTCTCTTCCGCAGGGCCAGGATGACGCTGCGCTCCTCCCGCTCCATTTCAAGGAACTGGGGGAAGGTCGCCGCGAGGCTCAGTGTTTCCGGGTCGGCGGAATAGATCCCGGCAACCATGGGCTGGGCCATCCGCTCCAGGGCCTCGGTCCCGAGCCTTCGCCGGACGAAGGACGCCAGGGTCTCATCGCCGCCCCCTTTGCGGCGCGGGATGAACAGATCCATCGCCATCCTCAGCTTGCCCAGCGGACTGAAAATCGGTGTTGTGATGAACGGAGCGAAGGAGGAAGGCGCCAGGAGGTAAAACCCCGCCGGAACCGGCAGCAGGGCGTTTCCTTTCAGGATGAAACTCCTCCGGAACTCCGTGTTGGTCCCGATCAGGCTTTCCCCCAGACCCAGCTCCTCGCAAAGGGCGACGCCCGCGGGCTTCGTCGAGAGGAAGCAATCCGGGCCGTGCTCCAGCACACACCCGTCCGCGCGGGAGGTCCGCAGCGAGCCGCCGAAGCGGCCGGAGCTTTCCAGAAGGCGGACCTCGATCGGGAGGCCGCGCTCGCGCGCCCCTTCCCGCAACCGATGGGCGGCGGCCAGTCCGGTGATTCCGCCCCCGATGACGACGACCCGTTTCGGCGGTTTTGGATCGCTCAAGGATTTCCCCCATGGCCCGCGGCCGGTTCGCGGGCGCGGCTGATCCTGGATTTTCCCATACAAACAGGAATAAGATTATCCGTTTCGATTTCCAATTAAAATCCCCGCCGGAAGGAGTCTGAAATGCCACGGACGATCATCGACCTCAGCGTGCCCCTTCACAACAGCACATTCGACGGCATGATGCTCGACATTCACTACATCAAGCACGACGAGAACGGCCGCCTCTGGGCCAAGCGGTTCGACGTCGAGGTGGACGATCTGCCCCACGGCCACGGCTCATCCTCGGAACGGATTCAACTCATCAGCCACGTCGGAACCCACGTGGACGCCCCTTATCACTATGCGCCCGTGGACAGCAAAGGCAAGCCCATGCGGACGATCGACGAGCTCGAGCTCGAGCACTTCTTCGGCGACGGGTTCTGCCTCGACTTCACGCACAAAAAGCCGGCCGAGCGGATCTCCGCCGATGAGGTCGAGGAGGCCATCCGGAAAATCGATTACACCGTCAAGCCCGGAGACATCGCCCTGATCCGCACCGGCACGGACAAATACATCGACAGCCCGAAATTCCTGGAAATCCAGCCCGGCATGACCCGCGAGTCCATCCTGTGCCTGACGGCCAAGGGCGTGAAGGTGATCGGCATCGACGCCTGGGGGATGGACATCCCGTTCTCCCAAATGGCGAAGGAGCTGAAAGCGGGAAACAAAGATCAGTTCTGGGGGGCGCATTTCGCCGGCAAGGAAAGCGAATACTTCCAGATTGAAAAGCTCGCCAACCTGGACAAGCTCCCCAGGCCGCACGGCTTCCTGGTCGCCTGCTTCCCCATCAAGATCGAGCGGGGCAGCGGCGCGTGGACCCGCGCCGTCGCCATTTTCGAGGATTGAGGGAGTGAGCGCCGACCTGCCGGCGGCCCAGAAGCTCAAGGGCCGCGTCGCCATCGTCACCGGGGCCGGCCGGGGGATCGGAAAGACCACTGCGGAGACCCTCGCGCGCGAGGGGGCCGATGTGGTCATCGCCACGCTCACGCCCGCCAACGCCGAACGGACGGCCGCGGCCATCCGCGCCTTGGGCGGAAGCGCCCTGCCCGCCCCCGTGGACGTCTCCAGCGGCGAGAGCGTCGGCCGGATGCTCGACCGGGTCCTGAAGGAATTCGGGCGCGCGGACATCCTCGTCAACGTCGCGGGGCTCAGCACGCTGACCCCCCTGGAAGATCTGGAAGAAGCGGAATGGGACCGCGTCCTCTCGGTCAACCTCAAGGGCGTCTACCTCTGCACGCGGGCCGTCCTGCCCGGGATGATGGATCGCAGGTACGGGCGCATCGTCAGCGTGGCCTCCATCTCCGGCCGGTACGGCCGGGCGCAGATGAGCGCCGCCTACTCCGCCTCCAAGGCGGGGATCCTGGGGTTCACCCGGAGCGTCGCGAAGCGGTACGGCGAATACGGCGTCACGGCCAACGCCATCGCCCCCGGGACGATCATCACCGACATGAACCGCGACCTGCCGGCCGAGACTCTCGACCGCCTCAAGGCGGATGCGGCCATTCCCCGCCTGGGGGCGCCCGCCGACGTGGCCGAGGCGGTCCGCTTCCTGGTCTCGGAAGAGGCCGGCTGGATCACCGGCGTGACAATCGACATCAGCGGGGGGACAATCATCGGCTGAGCGCGGGATATCCGCCGGTCCATCGCGGAAGGTCCCCCCAATCCGCCCGATTCGCGTTACAGCGGCGAATCGATCCATCGAAAACCAGGGAGGCTGAATGAACGCCGACGCCGTCCTCGCGGCCATCGATAAGAAGGAGCTGGTGGATCTGTCCCTGCGCCTGGGAAACATCCTCAGCCCGACCGGACACGAGGCGCCGATGGGCGAGGCCGTTTTCGATTGGCTGGACGACAACGGTTTTCACCCCCGCAAAATGGAGGCCGCGCCGGGGCGCAACAACGTCGTCGCCGTCCTGAAAGGAACGGGCGGCGGAAAGTCGCTCATCTTCAACGGCCACATGGACACCAAATACGGCGCGCCCGGCGACGAGTGGGGCGCGGGGGAGGTGATCCCCGAATAC
>JASLXW010000198.1 GCA_030740135.1 Nitrospinota bacterium | reverse complement strand
CCTGTAAACATTCAAAAAAACGACCCCCGTGTCTCATATGTCTTGAACCCATACATAAACTTGACACCCCCGCCCAGGAAATCTAAACTTAACCCGGTCAAGGTGAGATGGCGTCTATCCAGAAGAAACGGGCTGTCGCCCTTGCGAGGGAAGGAGAAACCGCCGCGTGAAGAGAACATACCAGCCCTCCAGGATCAAGCGGTCCCGAACGCATGGCTTTTTTGCGAGAATGTCGTCCAGCTCCGGCCGGAAGGTCTTGGGCAGGCGGCGGAGAAAGGGCCGAAAGCGCCTGACCGTTTGAGGCGGCGGGCCTCACTCCCCGTGGCCGCTGAAATGACCCAAAAGACAGTGGGCCGCCTAAGGCACAGGGATTTCGATCGGGTTTGCTCACGGCCTCCGACCGATCGAACGCGTGGTTACCGGCTTTATGCCGCGCGTACGCCCGCGGACCGGGAACCGGGCGGGCGGGCGCGCCTGGGGTTGTCTGTTTCCCGGCGGGTCGGGAAGGCGGTGCTCAGGAACCTCGTCCGCCGGCGTCTGAGGGCGGCCCTTCGGGCGAGCGCCGGCCTGGCGGCGGGCGTTGATGTAATCATCGTCGCGAGGCCCGGAATCGAACGGTTTCCATTCGAGGCGCTTTGCCGGCAGCTGGAGCGCTCGCTAAGGCGTGCGTCCAAGGGCGGGCCCGGCGGAGAAATTCCTGAAGAAGACCAGAATGCGACCGACCAAGAATCTCCTGGCGATACCGGTGCGGCTTTACCGGGTCCTGCTGTCTCCTCTTCTGCCGCGAACCTGTAGGTTTCATCCGACCTGTTCAGCCTATGCATTGCAGGCGATCCAGGATTACGGCGCTCCCAAGGCCCTTTATTTGATCGTGGGGCGAATCCTGCGCTGTCATCCGTTCCATCCGGGCGGCTACGACCCGCTTCCCTAGCCTGACGGAAGGCGCTGAGAGGCTTTATGGACAAGCGCGCAATCAGTGCGGCCGTCCTCTCGATGGCCGTCCTGCTCGGATACCAATATTTCTTCCTCAACCCGCAAATGGAGGCGCAGCGGAAGGCGCGGCTCGAGGAAACCAGAAAAGCGGCGGCCTTGAAGACCGAACAGGGGGTGGCCCGAAAGGCGGAGAGCGCCCGGGAGGCCAGGCCGAAACCAACACTGCCCGCGCCGGCGGCGATCCCGCGGGCCTCCCGGCCCTCGCCGGAAAAAGACATTGTGGTGGACACGGGCGTGGCGAGAATCGTTCTCACCACCCTGGGCGCGGGCGTGAAGGGCTTGACGCTCCTCCGCTACAAGGACCCCAGCGGGAAGTTTCTGGACCTGGTGTCCGAGAACGGGACCTCCAAGGGTGCGGGCAAAGCCGAAAAGACCTCATCGGGCCGAAGCTGGCGGCCCCTCTTCCTGGATGGAGGGGGAGGGCTGGGCGCCCGGGCGAACCAGGGCGTCTACTCGGCGAGCCGGGATTCGCTGGTTTTGAATCCGGACAGACTTGCGGGAAGCGTGGAGCTGGTCTATCGCGCTCCCGGCGGGGACGCCGTTACGAAAACGCTCCGCTTCAAGTATGGGTCGTATGTCATCGACGCGGTGGTCCGCTGGGCGGGGAAATCTCCTTCGGAGGATCTTTCCATCCTCTGGGGGCCCGGAATCACCTCGGAAGGGCACGAGCAAGACCGCTATGCCACGACAGGGCCGGTGATCCTTCAGGGCAAGAAGCTGCGCAACGACGACGACATCGAAAAAGGGAAACGGATTGTCTATGAGAAGGAGGTCAAATGGGTCTCCATCCACAACAAGTATTTCATGGCGGCGCTGGTTCCTCGAAGCGACTTCAACGGCGGCGTCGTCCGTGAGGACGGAGGCGTCCTTGTGGGATTGCGATACCGCGGCAGCTCGCGAGGGGAAGGGCAGTTTCTGCTTTTCGCCGGACCGAAAGACCAGACCATCTTCGAGCAGGTGTCCCGGGATTACGGGGCCTCCCTCGAAGAGGCCATCGACCTGGGCATCTTCAGCTTTCTCGCCGGACCCGCCCTGATCGGCTTGCGCTTCTTCCACCGCATGACCGGAAGTTATGGCGTGGCCATCATTCTTCTGACCGTCCTGATCAAGATCATCTTTTACCCGCTGACACAGAAGAGCACCAAGTCCATGCAGGCGATGCAGAAGCTCCAGCCGAAGATGAAACAAATTCGGGAGATCTTCAAGGACGACCGCCAGCGGATGAACGAAGAGGTCATGAAGCTATACAAAGAGCACGGGGCCAACCCCCTGGGCGGGTGCCTCCCGATGGTTTTGCAGATCCCGGTCTTTTTCGCCCTGTACAACGCCCTGTTGGGGGCCATCGAGCTCAGGCAGGCGCCGTTTCTGTGGATGCTGGACCTCTCGGCGCCCGAAACCGGGATCTTCACCATTCCCGGGCTGGACATCGATTTTCGGCTCCTGGTGCTCTTGATGGGCGGGTCCATGTTTCTTCAGCAAAAGATGACCCCCGCGGCGGGCGATCCAACGCAGCAGAAAATGATGTTGTTCATGCCGATCATCTTCACGTTCATGTTCTATACGTTCCCCTCCGGGCTCGTTGTGTACTGGTTTACCAACAACATCTTGAGTATCATTCAGCAATACTTCGCGTTGCGCGGGGGCAAGCGGCCCAAGGCGGCCCCGGTGGAGCGGGCGCCTTCGGTCGAGCGGCCTAAGGCGGCGGCCGAGAAGCCGGGTCCCGCCAAGACGAAAGCCAAGACACAGAAGACGAAGTCCAAAAAGCCGAAGGCGAGGGCGGGAAAAAACTGAGGGGGCCTCCCTCGGAGGCAAGCGGTTGGGCGCGATCGAGGTTGAAGGCGAATCCAGAGAGGACGCGCTGGCTCAGGGGCTGGCCCGGCTCGGGCTGCGGGAGGCGGACGTTGATATCGAGACCGTCGAGCCCGGGAAGCGGTTTCTGGGGATCCTGGGACGCTCGACGGCCGTCCGCTTGCGCATCCATTACAGCGACGGCGCCGACCGGCTGGACGCGGCGCGCGAGACGCTGGAGCGCATGATCGCCGGGATGGGTTTCGAGGCGTCGACAGAAGCGCGGCTCTTGGACGGCGAAGCGCGGCTGGAGATCACCGGCGGGGAGTTGAGCCTCCTCATCGGCCGGCGCGGGGAAACCCTGGACGCCCTGGAATATCTGGTGGACCAGATCGCAAACCGGCCGCCCCATGAGCGGATTCGGATCGTCCTGGACGCCGAGGGTTATCGAGAGCGCACGGCCGAGCGGCTCCGGGAGATGGCCCTTCGCCTGGCGGAAAAGGCCGCCCGGACGGGGGAGCGGATTCCCTGCCGGCCCATGAACGCCCGGGACCGCCGCGTGGTCCATCTGGCCCTTCGGGACGAGGCCGGCGTCGAGACCTTCAGCGAGGGGGAGGGGGCTTTCCGCCGCGTCGTCATCTCGCCGGCCGGTTGAGCCTTCCATGCCTCGCGGCCCGGGCATCCCCCGCCCCCGCCCGAATTCGCGGCCGGCCCTCGATCACGGCAAAACGCTTGCGCCCGCGACCATTGCCGCCATCGCGACGGCGCCGGGCGAAGGGGCCGTCGGGATCATCCGCCTCAGCGGCCCCCGCGCCCTCCATCTCGCGCGCGAAATTTTCCGCACCCCGCAAGGCGGCCCCTTCCCGGAGTTCTCACCCAGAAAACTGCTCCACGGCCGCGTGACGAACCCCGAGACGGGGGAGGTCCTCGACGAGTGCCTCCTGGCGGCCATGCCCGGCCCGCACTCCTACACGGGCGAAGACGTGGCCGAGATCCACGGCCACGGCGGCCCCTTTTCCCTCCGCGCGATCCTGCGGCTCCTGATCGACCGCGGGGCTTCGCCCGCCGAGCCGGGCGAGTTTACGCGGCGCGCTTTCCTGAACGGCCGGATGGATCTCATTCAGGCCGAAGCGGTTGCGGACCTGATCGCGGCGCGGTCCGAGGCGGGCCTCCGGGCGGCGATGGGACACCTCTCTGGAAGACTCTCCCGCGAGTTGGAGGCGGTGTGGGCGGAGCTGATCGGGATTTCCGCCCAAATCGAGGCGGCCATCGATTTTCCCGATGAGGACCTCGAAATCCAGGTGTCGGCCCGTTTGGTCGAACGGGCGGGCGGGACGCTGGGACGGCTGGAGTTTTTGCTGCGGAGCTTTCACACGGGGCGGGCCGTCCGCGAGGGAACGCCAGCGGCCATCGTCGGCCGTCCGAACGTCGGCAAGTCCTCACTCCTGAATCTGCTCCTGCGAGAGGACCGCGCCCTCACGAGCCCCCTGCCCGGCACGACGCGCGACACCATTGAGGAGACGGCCGTCATCGGGGGGATCCCTTTCCGCTTCATCGACACGGCCGGTCTGCGGGAATCGGAGGACCCGGTCGAGCGCGCGGGCGTCGAGCGGGCCCGGCGGATGGCGGGGTCGGCGTCGCTGATCCTTCTCGTCCTGGACGCCTCGGTCCCCCTGGCGAATGAGGACCGGACCATTCTGAACGAGCTTGCCGCCCCGCTCCCCCCGTCCGGTCCGGCGGTCATCGGCGTCCTGAACAAGGCCGACCTGCCTTCGGCCATCGGCCCGGATGAAGCCGGGCGGCTTTTCGCGGGCGGCCGGAGCGTGCGGGTCTCGGCCCTCCGGGGGGACGGCCTGGAGGACCTGGAGGCCGTCATGGTCGAAACCGTCCTGGGGGGGGGCTTGGCCGACGGGGAGCTATTGCTCACGCGCGAGCGCCACCGCGAGCGCGTCAAGGCGGCCGCCGAATTCGTCGGCGCGGCAATCGAGGCCATGAAGGCGGGCCTCTCGCCCGAGCTTGTCGCCGTCGAGCTCACCGAGGCCATGAGTGCCCTGGGGGGCCTGTTGGGGAAAGACTTCACCGAGGACCTCCTGGACGGGATCTTTCGGGAGTTTTGCATTGGGAAATAACGTCTCGTCGCGGGCAATCGGGGCCGCGACCCACGACCTATAGGCTTCAAGGGGGTGTGCCACTGGCGGCTGGTCCGCCAGTGCGGCCTTGGCCTGTCATTCCGAACGATGGGTCGTAGACCCTGAGGAGGAATCTCGCCGTGGGTTGTATCGAACGATAATTGCCCAACGGTGTGGATCACGGCGAGATCCCTCGGGTCGGTTGACCCCTCGCTGCGTTGCGTCCTTCGGCTTTTCAAAAGGTCATGCCCGTCGCTCGGGCTGACATCCAAAGAGCCGGTTAACGGGGTATTTTCAAGAACTGTCATTCCGACCGAGGGGTCCACTGACCCAAGGGCCTTCAGGCCCCGACGAGGAAGCTCGCGGTGTGCCGCCTCTTTTCTTTGACCCCACCCCCGAACTCCGCGAACATTTTCGCTGTCTAATCCAGGATGACGAACCACCGGATGGAGGGATTTGGCATGAAGCCGTTCCCGCGCGTCGCGGGGTGTTCCATTCTGGGGGTGATTTTTCTCGCCTCGGCGCTCTTCGCCCGGTCGCTGACCGTCCGGGTCGGACGGGGAAACGTCCGCTCCGGGCCGGGCGACACGCATGACGTGATCGGCAAGGTCCGCCGCGGCCAGAAGTTCGACGTCGAGGCCCGCCAAGGCGATTGGTTCAAGGTCCTTCTGGAGACGGGACAGGAGGGCTGGGCCTTCAAGTCCCTCGTCGAGGTCTCGGGGAAGCGATCCATCGGCGTCGTCCCCGCAGGTTCCGCCCCCTCGGCCGCCCGCCCTTGCGGCGACCCCTGGGCGCTCGTTGTCGGGATCAACCGTTACAGGAAGCAACCCCTCCGCCCCAACTACGCCGTCAACGACGCCCGGTCCGTCGTGTCCGCCCTGGTGAAGATCGGCTTTCCGCGAAATCGCATCACGCTCCTCGAGGATGACAAGGCCACGGGCCTCGCCGTCCGGCGGGCTTTCGACCACTTGCGCCTCAATACGAAGCCCGGGGACCGGGTGTTCATCTTCTTCGCGGGTCACGGGACGACGCTCGACCTGCTGTCCGGCGGGCGGATGGGGTATCTCATCCCCGTCGAGGGGACGGTCGAGGCTCTTCTGGCGACGGGGATCCCCATGAATCAGGTGCGCGACATGGCCCGAGCCATCCCCGCCAAGCACGGTTTCTTCGCCATCGACGTCTGTTTCTCGGGCCTCATGGCCCCCCGCGAGACGCCGAAGCCTTACCGGGCCGAGACCGTCTCGCGCCTGGCGCGGGGGCGGCTTCGCCAGGTCCTCACGGCGGGGGACCGGGACCAGCGGGCGCGGGAGGAGGCGGGGCACGGGCTGTTCACCCGCCGGCTCCTGGAGGGTCTGGACGGCGAGGCGGACGCGAGTCCCAGGGACGGCGTCCTGGCGGCGATGGAGCTTGCGGCGTACGTCCAGGGACAGGTGACGGCGATAACCCAGGGGAAGCAGACGCCGATCTTCGCCAAGAGGGAAGGCGTCGGCCAGTTCGTCTTCACCGCGCCGGGGATAGGCGATGGAGCGTCGGCGCGCGAACGGGAAGACCTGGCCGGGATGCGCGCGAAGCTGGCCGAGAAGCGGAAGAAGCTCGCGGCGGACAAGGCCCGGCTTGAGCGGGAACGCCTGGCGGCGGAAGAGGCCCGAATCGATGCGGAGCAGAGAAAGCCGGAAGAAGAGCGCAAGCGCCTCGCCGCCCTGAAGAAAAACGTAGGGGCCGGGCCAAGCCTGCCCTCTGCGGAGGCAGGGGGCACCCGCTCGCCCCCCCCCGCAAGCCCAAGCCCCCCCGCGTAGCCGTCGGCCCCGGCGCCCCCCACCAGATCGGCGGCGGCCTGGACGCGATGGTCCTTGTCCCCGCGGGCCGGTTCGTTCGGGGATCGACGCCCCGACAAGCCGAGGCGGCGTACCGGGAGGCCAAGAAGAAATACCGTTGGATGAAAAAAGAGTGGTTCGATGCGGAGGCCCCCCAGAGGCGCATCCACCTGGACGCCTTTTACATTGACAAGTATCCGGTGACGAACGCCCGGTTCCGGAAGCCTGGAAAGCCGGCGAAGGATTACGGCTCGAAGTTCAACGGCGCTCGCCGGCCCATGGTCGGCGTGACGTGGACCCAGGCGCGTGATTATTGCAAGTCGGTGGGTAAGCGCTTGCCTACGGAGGCGGAGCGGGAGAAGGCGGCTCGTGGGGTGGACGGCCGGAGGTATCCCTGGGGGAACCAGTGGGACGGTTCGAAGGTCATCTGGGACAAGAACAGCGGCGGTAAGACGCACCCGGTGGACCGGACATACAACACGCACCATAGTCCCTGTGGCGCGGTGGATATGGCGGGGAACACTTGGGAGTGGGTGGCGGATTGATACGGGAAGAACCATTACGCCAATGCGCCGGATCGGAATCCAAAAGGGCCGGCCTCTGGCAGCGGGCGCGTTATGCTCGGCGGTTCGTGGGGCGACGACCATTCGACGTTCTTTCGCGCGGCGGATCGCAGCTTCAGGCTTCCTGGCATCCGGAACGAGTGGGTTTCGTTTCGTTGCTGCCAAGGTTTCAGAATAACCCTTGGTCCTT
>JASLXW010000197.1 GCA_030740135.1 Nitrospinota bacterium | reverse complement strand
GAAGCGCTCGATCCCTTCGACCGCCTGCGCGCGTGTGTCGGCATGCATGATCTCGCGCAAGGCGCGCTTGGCCTTGGGTTTCAGCCGCTTGGGCAGCTTGTCGAGCACGTTGGCCAACCGGTGGACCCAGCAGCGCTGCTCGCGCGTCTCGGGCCACACCTGCCCGAGCGCCGCCCAAAAGCTCAGCGCGCCGTCGCCTACCGCCACCACAGGCGCCCGCATCCCGCGCCGTTTGAGATTGCGAAGCACCGACGCCCAGCTTTCCTGGCTCTCTCGGTAGCCATCCTCGACCGCGAGGAGCTCCTTGGTCCCGTCGGGACGAACCCCAATCACGATAAGGGTGCACAGGCGATCCTCCTCCAAACGGATACGGAAGTGGGCGCCGTCCACCCAGAGGTAGACGTAGTCGAGGCCGCTCAGGTCCCGCCCTTGAAATTCCTGGTACTCCCGCTCCCACTCGGCCGTCAGCCGCGTGATCGTCGAAGGCGACAGGCCTGAGGCGTCTTCTCCCGACAGAACAGGCAGCGCCTCGCGAAAATCGCCCGTCGACAGGCCTCGAAGGTAGAGCACCGGCAGCACCTCGGACACCTTGGGAGAGCGCCGCATGTAGGGCGGCAGAATCCGGCTGGTGAACCGCTGTCTTTGACCGCTTGCGTCCACGCGGCGGTCGTTGACCCGCGGGGCGTGAATCTCCACGGTGCCCGCACCCAGGGTGATCTTCCGCGGCCGGGCCTTGCCGTTTCGAACCACCAGCGCTCTGTCCCCTTCGTCCTGCTCGTGCCGATGCCCCTCGACGTAGGAAGCCGCTTCCGCCTCCATCGCCACGGCCAGCATCCGCCGGGCCCCCTCGCGCGCTATCTCGTCCAGCATCCGTCCCGGCTCTTCGCACTTCTCATCCGCCGTGGTTTCCATTATCTTGAACATGGGTGGCGTCTCCTTCCTCCTGGCTCCAACCAGGAACGTGTGGGTTGTCCTCCGACACGGAAGGTTACGCCGCCTTTTTCATGGCCTCAATCCACAACTTTCGGTAATAACTCTTTCTTGTATTCACATCTCCTGCCACCAATTTGTGTCCAACCAGGTGCGGCTCCTCTTGTCCGTTTTAGGGGGCAGGTCAACGATCAAAGGGCGGGATCACAGGTTGCAATGGAAAATTATAGACTGGACGAATAGCCCGAATTCGCCAATTCGTCTGGGCTAAATTCATATTGAGATTGCCATTCGGGGCACCATAGTGGAAGTTTCGGCGGAGCCAGTCCTACGGCTTTTGCCTACTCCGGGCCTCGTCATCGAATTCAGAGGGCCATTTTCTGGTTTGGCTTGCATCAGAGATATAGCCTCTTCAGTCAAATTGTTGCCGCAAGGGGTCAAGTTGCAGGTTATCCCCGTCTCCTTGTCTTTCGGAGACGGGCATATCTCAGGCGTGCTGGTACCTCGTCGACAACCCTGTACAGTTTCGAGAAAAACGCGGCAACGCTTCCAGTCAGTTAAGTTCGGTATTCTCAACTTTCCTAAGTTCTTTGGGCGGCAGGATCGTATTCACGAGGATGGGAAAGGAGGCGGTAAGAGGCTTGGTGGCGCACAATTGACAGCCGGGCCGTGGGACGTCGAGATTACGGCGTATCCAATTTGAAGGAACTCAATGAATCGCTGAAGAAGGATGGTGGGTACGCCATTACTCATAAAGATACGGTTAAGCGGTCCGATGGCAAAACGTTTATCGCGAAGGACGCAGAAAGCCTCTTGGAGGGGATGAGACTTTTCCTGTCGTTTGCTCGCGGTGCCTTCTGTTCATTGGCGCTTCAAAGCGGCCTAAACCGGGAGGGAGAGCAGGTTTGGGAGTAATGGGGCGTCCATACTGTTATGCCTTGGGGCTACACGCCGTCTTGGTTCGATACGATGAATGGTCAGATCCTTTCGGAGGTGTTTCCAGGATTTTGGGATAGATTCAACAACCCGATCGGGCAAGAAACAATCCGTACTGTCCTGTATTGGTATCTGAGGAGCAATGCTCATGGTAGTGGCGCTGGCGTCGACGGGGGACTAATCCTCACGCAGGCGGCTCTGGAGCGCCTGACTTACTATCTTGGTCATCGTGGAAAATCTGCTGCGGAGCGAGTTCGAAAAGCATTGACTGTCATGCAGATCAACACGGGTATACGCAGGAATTGTCAAAAATTGCGGGCACTTGCCCGTAAAAACGGGTGGCAGGACGGTCCCTATGCGCTCACCGAGATCCGCAACGATTTGATTCATCCCAAACAGAAATACGGAAACACACTATCAGGCTCGTATTATGAGGGCTGGAACCTGGGACAATGGTACGTCGAACTCATGCTGATGCACCTTTTTAGTCACAACGGCCGGTATGGAAATCGTATAACGCAAACATGGGAGGGTGAAGTTGTTTCTGTTCCGTGGGCATAACCCTCGCCTTCGATCTTCCGAAGAAGCACGGTTCCGAAATCCACCTGACCTGCCCTAAGGAATTGGACCGGATTTGATGTGAGAGATCTCCGATAATGGACCCATTGAGGAGGAGATTTCTCTATGAAGCCTTTGCGCTTCACCTAACGGCAGATTGCCTTCGCTCTCGGGAGGGGGTAGGTGGGCAGAGATGGCTGATGATCGGTCCGCCGGCTTCCGATTCGAGGTGCGCAGGGCTGACTGATCGAGCTCAGGGCCCCATCATTCGCACCCCGGTCCCCGGACCTCGCGGCGGGGGGAAGGGTTCCCGCCGCCGGACCCGGCCTCATACAGGCGTCAGCCAGTGGTCGTAGGCCCCGTCCTCCCCGCGCACCACGCGGAAGAAGGCCTCTTGCAGCTTTTGGGTGACGGGACCGGGGCGGCCGGAGCCGATCGTGCGGTTGTCCACCTCGCGGATGGGCGTCACCTCGACGGCGGTTCCCACGAAGAAGGCCTCGTCGGCGATATAAAGATCATCCCGGGCGAAAGGCTCCTCGCGGACCTCGAGGCCCTCCGCCTCGGCCAACCGCATGACCGAATCCCGCGTAATGCCCTCCAGCACGCCCGCGAGGGACGGGGTTTTGAGAATTCCGTTCCGGACGATGAAGACGTTCTCTCCGGGGCCTTGGGCGACCATGCCCCCGGGGTCCAGCATCAGGGCTTCGTCGTACCCGTCCTGCAAGGCCTCCATTCTCGCCATCATCGAAACGACGTAATTGCCGCATGTCTTGGATTTCAGCATGGTGCTGTTGACGGGATGGTGGGTGAAGGAGCTGACCTTGACCCGGATCCCGTCCTTCACTCCCTCGTCCCCCATGTAAGCGCCCCACTCCCACACCGCCGCGGCCGTTTGCACGGGGGCGTTGTGATAGGCCAGGCCCTGCTCTCCGAGACCCAGGTAGATGATCGGCCGAATGTAGCAGGAGGACAGGCTGTTGCGCCCGATGAGGTCCGGGATCGCCCCGCTCAGCTCCTCCTGCGGGATGTTCGGATCGATGCGGACAATGTGCGCCGACCGGTACAGACGATCCATGTGCTCCCGGAACCGGAAGATTGCCGATCCCCGGACGGTCTCGTAACAGCGGATGCCCTCGAAAACCCCCATGCCGTAGTGCAGTGTCTGCGTGAGGATGTGGACGTTGGCGTCGTCCCAAGGGACGAATGCTCCGTCCATCCAGACTTCTTTCACGGGTTTCATAGACGATGGCTCAATCTCAAAATGGGATGTCGCCGGCCGAACAGGTCTCCGGCCGGACAGGTCCGCGGGCGCACCGGACCTTCTCGGGGTTGAATCCCGAGGATTCGACCGAAAGGCCCCGCCTCACTCGAAGACCGGGGCGAAATTCCCTTTCGGGGCGTCCCAGTCCCCCCGCCAGCAGGCGTGGGGCGTCAGGTGCACGTTGCGCGCCGTGCCGATGTTGGCGTCCCGGTCGATACAAATCACGAACATCAGAGGATTGCCGAAACGTCGGTTGAGATCCCGCAGGTGATCCTCGGCCGCCTCCTGGGCGGGCTGACCGGCCTCCATGCGCTGAACGATGGAATAGCCGAGGCAGGTCTTGATGACGATCTCGCCGACGCCGGTGAGCGTGATCGACCCCGCGCCGTTTTGCGCGTAGGTGGCGGCGCCGATGATGCCGACGTCCCCGACGCGTCCGGGCAGCTTCAAGGGAAATCCGCCGCTCGAGGTCCCGGCCGCGAAATTCCCTTCCTGGTCCACCGCGCAGGCCCCCACCGTATCCGCCCACTTGCGAATCTTCTTCAGATAGGCGTGTATGCCTTCCATCTTCTCGCCGCGGCGGATCTTGGCCCGCAGATCTTTCCACTCCTCGCGCCGGTGGGGCAGCTCGGCGTCGTACTCCTCAAACCCCAGCTTCCGGGCGATCTCCTCGGATTCGGAACCCACCAGGAGGACGTGGTCCGTTTCCTCCATAACCGCCTTGGCCATGCGAATGGGATTCTTGACGCGCTTGATGCCGCCGACGGCGCCAGCGCCGAAGGTCGCTCCGTCCATTACGCTTGCGTCGAATTCGATCTCGCCCTTAAGGTTCAGTCGGGCGCCCGTCCCGGCGTGAAACATTGGGTCGTCCTCGGCCGAGGAAACGACGGCGACGACCGCGTCGAGGGCCGGACCTCCGTCTTTCAGAATATCGATGCCCACCTGGAGATGGCGAAGGGCCGCCTCCCCGTACTCTCCGTCCGAGGGATGAATGGCGCCGCCTTGAAACGCGATGGCTTCTGTCATGGCTCAGGTCCGTCTCCTCAGGGTTGGAGGGTCGATGCGTTCCGACGTTACTTCGGAGCGAACAAATCCAGCGTCCTTAGCACCTGGTGGGGATGCGCGGGCCGGATGATCGGCAATTTCACACCGGCCTCCTTGTACTTTTCAACCTTGTCCAGGACTTCCTGCGGTGTCCCGCTCGCCGTCAGGCCCTGGATGTAGGAGACCGGCATCGCCTTCATGAGGCCTTCTTTGCCGCCCTTCTCCTCGGCCTCCGCAAATTTCGGGAGGTCCTCTTTCTTGATGTAAGGCTCACCCACCCGCATCCGGGGTCCCGCGTTGAACGGCAACTGAATGCGGTCGAACTTGTTGGCCACCTCGAACCGGACCGCCTCGATGGCCTTGTCGCGATCGTCATCGATGGAAGTTACGATGATTTGAGCAATCTCGAAATTCTCGAAATCCCTTCCGGCCTTTTCGCAGGACTCCCCGACTATACGAACGGCGTTCCGGGAATATTCGTGCGAGGTGTTGGAGTTGAGCAAGACGCCGTCGCCGATCTCTCCCGCAATGTGCAGTCCCGTCCGGCTCGTCGCCGCAATCCACATAGGAATCTCCGTGCGATACGGCTTGAAGGCCAGACCGGCCCGGTCCAGTTTTACGGTCTCGCCGGAGCAGGTGACCTCTTCTCCCGTCAGGATCTCGCGCATCGCCGTGACGGATTCCTTCAGGGAAATCACGGGGTCGGCGGGCGCCAGGCCATACCGGGCGGCGTGGGAAGGGGTGCAGGCGCCGGGCGCCAGGAACATCCGGCCCTCCGACAGCTCATCCAGCGTGGCCAGCGTCTGGGCCATGATCACCGGGCTTCGCAGGCGAACGATCTGGGTGCACCCCAGCCGGACCCTGGTGGTTGAAGCGGCGAAGAGGGCCAGGGCGGAGACCGAATCCCTCATGGTCTCGATGGTCTCCACGAAGAAGGCGGCCTCATAGCCCCGTTCATCGGCCGCTTTCATCCATTGGGTCATCTCACGGAGGCCGATGTCCGGATAGTAGCCTGTCGAGAAACCGATTCTTTCCATGTCGGGAGATCCTCAGTGGTGGATGGTTCCCTGCTCCACGGCCGTCAAGCCGTCCCGGTGCAGCCGCCGTTTGGGCGAAGGGTCAACCAACCCGTAGCGGCAATCGCGTCTTTCCCGAATCTCCGCTCCGGGCCCAGCCCTCCGCTCGGAATCGGGGGCGCGATATGGCGCAAATTCTTGCAACCCGGGACTGGAGTTCCGCCGGTGCTGGTATTGACGCGGCCCCATCACGACCTTGGCTGAAAGAAAACTCCATATTATGTTAGCCTTCAAACCATACCACTACCTATGATCCAGGTCATATTTTATCCCATCCCTGTAGATTTAGGGTGCTTGGGTTGTTGGGGGAGCCACCGCAACAAGAAGCGATCAGGGACGACGAATGACGGAGGCATCCCGCCTGAAGGGGAGACGTTCATGTTGAAACTCAAGAAAACACCCATTACCTCTGGAAAGGTGATCAATCCCTACGGGAACAACCCACTGGGCGTCAAGGCGGGCCCCTATCTGTTTCTTTCCGGCTTGATGGGCTTTCATCCGGATCGACCCTCCATCGTCACCGACTACGCCGACCTTCCCGACGAGGACATCCCTTACGCCTTCCACCAGATAGCGCCCGACAGCCGGGAAGGTCCGGGCGTGACCCAGGCTTGGCGCATCTTTCAACAACTGAAGACGATCCTCGAGGAGCAGGGCTCCAACATCGACGAAACCCTGTGGCTGTGGTACAGCTGGCTGAACATACGAGACCTGCCGGCCCAAACCCGGGTCCGAACGAATTTCTTCACCGAAACGGGACCCCCGGGGACGGCCTTCGAGGTTTCGGAATTCCCGCTGCGGGAGGCCGTCCACCAGATCGGCGCGATCGGCGTGGTCCCGGTGGATGGGCAGTGGCCCGTCCGAAAAGAGGTCCTTCGCTCCAAGAAGTTCGACCAGATCGCGGTCGGCAACTATCTCATGGCCACGCGCGCGGGAAACCTGACGTTCTTCGCCGGGATGATCGGCGTCGACATGGAGAGGCGCATTGTGCTCCACAGCTTCGAGGAAGCGGGCGTCGAGAGCCCGATCCGCTTCGACACCGCCGCCGCCCGCAGGCAGTGCGAGCCCATCGCTGTCCAGACCTGGGCCATTTACGACCAGTACGAAAAGATCCTGGCCGAGCACGGCGGTACGATGCAGAACCTCGTCAAGCAGATCATTTACCTCAGGGATGTGAACGATTTCCCCATTGTCGAGGAGGTGGCGCGCCGCTTCTTCCAGGAGACGCCGCCGGCCACCACCGTGATCCAGATCGGCCAGCTTGCGGTGCCGACATACCGCATCGAAATCGAGGCCTTCGCCTCCGTGCCCCCGGAACCCGCGGCCTCGGATCTGCCCGTATCCATCTCCTCGGCGGCGGGGGTCGAGCCTTGGGGCCGTCACGCCCTCGCCACGCGGGCCGACGGATTGCTCTTTCTGTCGGGGCTGATGGCCGATATCCCCGGGTCCAACCGGATGGTTCAGGGCTACCGGGACCTGGACGGGGAAGGGAAAGGGATGGCCACGGGAAGCTTGGTCTCCGACCATCTGGAGGGGCCGGCGGGGGCGCAAGCCTGGAGGGTTTTTGAAAAGGCGCGGAAGGTGCTCGAGTCCCAAGGCGCCTCGATGGACGCCGTGGTGAAGATCTCCGTTTACCTCCAAGACATACGCGATCTTCCCATCGTGGAGAGGGTGGCGAA